>JALRLM010000125.1 GCA_023254435.1 Hydrocarboniphaga sp. | reverse complement strand
TGGGTGGCGCGCGCGCGCGTCGAGCGCAGCTGGCCGGCGGGTCTGCGCATCCGCGTCTGGGAACGCGAGGCCTACGCACGCTGGAACGACGGCGCGCTGCTCGATACCGAAGGCGCTGCGTTCGAGCCCGCCACGGCCGATCGTCCCGAGGCCCTCATGAACACGCTGCCGCAGCTCGGCGGCACGCCTGGAAACGAAGTGCTGGTGGCACAGAGCTATCGCCGCCTGTCCGCCGCTCTCGAGGACACGCCGTTGGCGATCAGCGGTTTGCAGCTCGACCCGCGCGGCGAATGGACGGCCACCACGCGCCTGGGCCTGGTGCTGCGCCTGGGCGCTGGCGACATCGGCGAGAAGCTACCGACGCTGACCGGCGCCCTGCTCGACGCCGTGGGTGGGCGGTTGGACGAAGTCGCCTACGTCGATCTGCGCTATACCAATGGCTTCGCCATTGGCTGGGTGAATCAGGACGGCACGCAACAGGGACGCGCGCCGGTACCCAATGGCGCGGAACGCAAAGGAGCTCTGCATGGCTAAGCGCGAAGCGCGCAATCTGCTGGTCGGTCTGGACATCGGCACGTCCAAGGTGACGTGCATCGTCGGCGAGGTGATGCCCGAAGGGCATGTCGAAATCGTCGGCCTGGGCACGCACCCTTCGCGCGGACTCAAGCGCGGCGTGGTGGTCAACATCGAGGCGACCACGCAGGCGATCCGCCGCGCGGTCGAAGAGGCCGAACTCATGGCCGGCTGCCGCGCGCAGTCGGTGTTCGTGGGCATTTCGGGCGCGCACATCAAGAGCCACAACTCGGTGGGCGTGGTGCCGGTGCGCTCGCGCGAGGTCTCCGAGAAGGACGTGGAATCGGTGATCGAAGGCGGTCGCGCCATCGCCATTCCGGCCGACCAGAAAGTGCTGCACGTGGTGCCGCAGGAATTCGTCGTCGACGGCCAGGAAGGTATCCAGGAGCCGGTCGGCATGTTCGGCGTGCGGCTCGAGGCCAAGGTGCACATCGTCACCGGGTCCGAGTCGGCCGCGCAGAACGTGCAGAAGTGCGTGGAGTCCTGCGGCCTGCACGTCGACAAGCTCTGCCTCAACCACATGGCCTCGGCTTACGCCGTGCTGATGCCCGACGAGCGCGAGCTGGGCGTGTGCATGGTCGACATCGGGGGCGGCACCAGCGACATCGCCGTGTTCAAGGGTGGGGCGGTGCGCCATACCGCCGTGCTGCCGGTGGCGGGTGACCAGGTAACCAACGACATTTCGGTGGCCTTCCGCACGCCGACGCAGGCCGCCGAGGACATCAAGCTCAAGTTCGGCTGCGCGCTGCCGCAGCTGCTGCCCTTCGACGAAGAGATCGAAGTGCCCAGCGTCGGCGAGAACCCGCCGCGCCGGCTGTCGCGCATCACGCTGTCCGAGGTGATTCGTCCGCGCTACGAGGAGCTGTTCCGCCTGATCCGCAAGGAGCTGCACCGCAGCGACTGGTACGACTCGGTCGCCGGCGGTGTGGTGCTCACGGGCGGTGCCTGCTACCTGCCGGGCGTGCAGGAGCTGGCCGAGGAGGTGTTCGAGCTGCCGGTCCGGCTGGGCCTGCCGCAGAACGTCATCGGCGTGCGCGACGTCGGCAAGAGCCCGGCTTATGCCACCGCCGTGGGGCTATTGCAGTACGGCCGTCAGTTCCAGGCGCCCAAGGAACTTAGACACGATCCTGGACTGGCCTACTGGGTGCAGCGGATCGGCCAGTGGTTCAAGGGTAATTTCTAATAAACATCAATGATTTCAGGGAGTCCGTGACGATAGTTCGGAGGCGGGTGAAGTGTTATGAAGTCTTGCATTATCTGTTTTGAGTGTGCACACTAAATAACATCAAACCCGCATAAAAACCGACAAGTTGTCACAGGTCGGCAGACGGTTTTGGGGTCTCGCAGATCGATTTGGAGATTTTTCATGGCAGGCAAGGCAAACGAGCTGTACGAGATCGTCGACGGTCAACCCATGGATGCGGTGATCCGCGTCATCGGCGTGGGCGGCGGCGGCTGCAATTCCATCAATGAAATGGTCGAGGCGCGTATCGAGGGCATCGAGCTGTTCGCTGCCAACACCGATCGCAAGCACCTCGAAAAATGCAAGACCACGAACATCGTGCAACTGGGCGCGACGCTCACGCGTGGTCTGGGCGCCGGCTCCAACCCTGAAAAGGGTCGTGCGGCCGCGCTCGAAAGCAAAGAGCTGATCCGCGAGCTGCTCGAAGGCACCGACCTGCTGTTCGTCACCGCCGGCATGGGCGGTGGCACCGGCACGGGCGCCGCGCCGGTGATCGCCGAGATCGCCAAGGAAATGGGCATCCTGACCGTGGGCGTGGTCACCAAGCCCTACAGCTTCGAGTCCGGCAAGCGCATGGACGTGGCGCGTCGCGGCATCGAAGAGCTGCAGAAGCACGTCGACTCGCTGATCGTGATTCCCAACGAGAAGCTGCAGATCACGCTGCCCGAGGACATGACGGTCACCGAGTGCCACAAGAAGGCCGATGAGGTGCTCAAGAATGCCGTGCAGGGCATCAGCGGCCTGATCACCAACCCGGGCGAGATCAACGTCGACTTCGCCGACGTGCAGACCGTCATGAGCAATCGCGGCATGGCCATGATGGGCCTGGGCACCGCCACCGGCGAAGCGCGTGCCGAACGCGCCGTCGAAGCTGCGCTGGCCTGTCCGCTGCTCGACGATATCGAGCTGTCGGGCGCTCGCGGCATCCTCGTCACGCTGACCCACGGTGGTTCGCTGACGCGCAAGGAACTGCAGCTGGTCAACGAACGCGTCAGCAAGATCGGCCAGGATGATGCCGACATGAAGTTCGGCGTGTCGATCGACGAAACGCTCGGCGACGAACTGCGCGTGACCGTGGTCGCGACCGGCCTGGCCATGCGCCCGGCCGCGCACCAGCAGCCGGCGATCCAGCCGCAGTCGCCCAAGGTGATGCCTTTCGTGCGCGGCGAGACGCAGCAGCCGGCGCAGCCGCAGTACGGCCAGCCGCAGTATCAGCAGCCCTACCAGGGCTATCAGCAGCCGCAGCAAGTGCCGACGCTTACGGGCGTGCCGCAGCGCGCCCGCATCGAGCCGCAGATGGCCACGGCCGCTGCAAGCCGTCCGGCGCCGAGCCTGTTCAACTCGCTGGAGCTGGACGAGCAGATGCTCGACATCCCCACCTTCCTGCGTCAGCAGGCGGACTGAGGTCGAAGGCGGCTGTATGGGCCCTCTGCGCCGGATCGCCGCGCAGAGGGCTTTTTGCTGACGGTCCCTGGGTTTCGCGAGGGTGGCGGACAGGGGGCGGAAAGCCCGGCATGCTAAAATCGCCGGGTTTTCCATACGCAGGCGGATGCACTCGGTGCCCGGGTTGAACTTTCTCGGATGCCCGGGTCTATACCGCCGCCCGAGCGCGGTCAGGACCGCGCCTAGCGAGTCCTATCGATCATGGTCAAACAACGTACTTTGCAGAAAGCGGTCCGTGCCACGGGCATCGGCCTGCACTCCGGCCAGAAGGTGTTCATGTCCCTGCTGCCGGCCGGCCCCGACACCGGCATCCGATTCCGCCGCATCGACCTGTCGCCGCCGGTGGAAGTACCCGCCAGCGCCGATCTGATCCGCGAAACCACGCTGTCGAGCACGCTGGTGATGGGCGAGGTGCGCGTCGCCACGGTGGAGCATTTGATGTCCGCTCTGGCCGGACTGGGCATCGACAACTGCATCATCGAGCTGTCGTCGCCCGAAGTGCCGATCATGGACGGCAGCTCCAGCCCCTTCGTGTTCCTGATCCAGTCGGCCGGCATCCACGAGCAGGACGCCGCCAAGCGTTTCATCCGCATCAAGCAGCCCGTGCAGGTGCAGGAAGGCGACAAGTTCGCCCGCTTCGAGCCCTTCGATGGCTTTCGCCTGAGCTTCGCCATCGACTTCAAGCACCCGATCTTCAAGACCAGCCGCCAGAACGCGGTGGTGGATTTCTCGAGCACGGCTTACGTGCGCGAGGTTTCTCGTGCACGCACCTTCGGCTTCATGCGCGAGCTCGACCAGCTGCGCGCACACAACCTGGGCCTGGGCGCCAGCCTCGACAACGTCGTCGCGCTGGACGAATACCGCGTCATGAACCAGGAAGGCCTGCGCTTCGAAGACGAGTTCGTGCGCCACAAGATCCTCGACGCCGTGGGCGACCTCTACCTCGGTGGTCACAGCCTGATCGGCGCCTACACGGCCTACAAGTCCGGCCACGCGCTCAACAACAAGCTGCTGCGGGCCCTGCTGGCCGATGAGGGCGCCTGGGAGTTCGTGAGCTTCGACGGCGCGGCCGATGCGGCGCCCATTCACTACGTGCGTGGCGTGCTCGCCGCTGCCTGAGCGGGATTGGGCTGATTTAACCATCGCCCCGCAAGGGGCGGTCGGCGCTGCAAAATGCCATTTCGCCTCCGCGCTGTAATGCCGATTGCCCGGTTATAAGGGTTTCCGAGGCTTGATTCGGCTTTCCCCGCCACCTAGACTCGGGTTAACCGCGGATTAACGGCGGGCCTCACCTTGGTCTCCAGCTTGGTGCATTCGAGCTTCAGGACTTGCGACAAGAACCGCAGCAGATCCTGCTGCCGGTAACGCAGGGGAACCAGGGCCGCCGCATTGGACGCGAACAGAACGACCGTATCGCCGCGAATGTTGGCGAGCCGGATCGACTGAAACCAGGGCTCTTGAGTCCATTGCCGAAGAGCGTTGTTCAGAGCGCTGATGCGTTCTGCACGCTCAACCAGGTCATGCAGCGCACTGCGCTGCTGACGAAGCGTGCCGATAAGCAGTGCGGCATCGTCGTGCATAAGGATTGCGGGCGTTAATGGATATTATTGTCGTCAGTCATACGCGAGGCCGCACCTGGCGGTTCAAGTTCGCGCCGGGGCGTATCGTCTCATGGTTGCCCGTGGCCTTGTGTGGCCTGCTGCTCTGCGGCACCGGCTTTTCGGCCGGTTACATGGTTCACGGCGATGGCTCTGCGTTTCCCGAGAAGCTGGCCGGCAGGTGGTCCAGCGAACTCACCGCGCAGCGCCAGGAGCTGGCGCAGACGCGCACGCTGGCCGAGGAGAACACCGAGGCCCTGTCGCGCCGCATCGCGCAGTTGCATGCCCACATCATCCGGCTCGACGCCGCGGGTGAACGCCTGACCGAGATCGCCGGACTGGAATCGGGCGAATTCGATTTCAGCGCCCCGCCCCCCATCGGCGGTCCCGAAGACCCCGAAACCGCGCTCAACGACTTCTCGGCCGACCCCATGCTGGCCTCGCTCGATGCCTTCGAGCGCAAGCTGTCCGACCGCGAGCGGCAGATGCGGGTGCTCGAAGATCTGCTGCTGGCCAGCCGCCTGCAGAAGCAGGTCAAGCCTTCTGGCTGGCCGATCGAGAACGGCTACATCTCCTCGCTGTTCGGTATCCGCAACGATCCCTTCAATGGTCGCCTGGCGCGCCACGAGGGCATCGATTTCGCCGGGCCGGCCGGTTCGGCGGTCAGTGCCGTCGCCACGGGCATCGTCGTCTTCGCGGGCGAAAAGACCGGCTACGGCCAGCTCGTCGAAATCAACCACGGCAACGGTTACATCACGCGCTACGGGCACAATGCCAAGATCAGCTGCAAGGTCGGGGATCGCGTGACCAAGGGGCAGGCCATCGCCGTGCTGGGCAGTTCGGGTCGCTCCACGGGGCCGCACGTGCATTTCGAGGTCGCCCTCAACGGCCGGGTGGTCAACCCCTCGCGCTACATCGAAGCCTCGCAATAGAGCGGACCCAGGCTGTGACCACGGCCGCCCGATGGGGCGGCCGTCGCGTTTTGGGGTGGGGAGGGCCGCCCTTGAACCCGGCACGCCCGCCCCCATGCCAGTGCATAATAGGGGGCTTCGGGCACTGCCCGATGCTTTACAACGTTGCCGCGCCGCGGCCTTACGGATCAGAACTCTTATGGTGAACAGCTGGCTGGCTCGCATCTTCGGGAGCCGCAATCAACGCATCGTCAGCGGCCTTACGGGAATGGTGAAGGCCGTGGCCGCGCTCGAAGCGAAGGTCGCCGGCCTGAGCGACGTCGACTTGGCCAACCAGACCGTGCTGTTCCGCGAGCGCCTGGACAAGGGTGAATCGCTGGATGCGCTGCGCGCCGAAGCCTTCGCCACCGTGCGTGAAGCCGGCCGCCGCGTCATGGGCATGCGCCACTTCGACGTGCAGCTGATCGGCGGTGCCGTACTGCACGAAGGCAAGATCGCCGAAATGCGCACGGGTGAAGGCAAGACGCTGATGGCGACGCTGTCGGCCTACCTCAACGCGCTGTCCGGCAAGGGCGTGCACATCGTCACGGTCAACGACTACCTGGCGCGTCGCGATGCCGAGTCCATGGGCCGCATCTTCCGCTTCCTGGGCCTGACCACGGGTGTCATCACCTCGGGCCAGAGCACGGCCGAGAAGCGCGCGGCCTACGCCGCCGACATCACCTACGCCACCAACAACGAGCTGGGCTTCGACTACCTGCGCGACAACATGGCGTTCTCGCTGGGCGACAAGGTCCAGCGCGGCCAGCATTACGCCATCGTCGACGAAGTCGACTCCATCCTCATCGACGAGGCGCGCACGCCACTGATCATCAGCGGCCCCACCGACGACGATCCGGCGCTGTACCGCAAGATCAACGCCTTCGTTCCCAAGCTCAAGCGCCAGCAGGAAGAAGAAGGTCCCGGCGATTTCTGGGCCGACGAAAAGTCCAAGCAGGTGCACCTGTCGGAAGAAGGTCACGAGAACGTCGAGCTGGCGATGCGCCAGGCCGGCCTGCTGTCCGACGAGGACAGCCTCTACGACGCCTCCAACATCATCCTCGTGCATCACCTCAACGCGCTGCTGCGCGCGCACAACCTCTACCGCAAGGATGTCGAGTACATCGTGCGTGGCGGGCAGGTGGTGATCGTCGACGAATTCACCGGCCGCATGATGCCGGGGCGTCGCTGGAGCGATGGCCTGCACCAGGCCATCGAGGCCAAGGAGAACGTGCAGATCCAGCAGGAGAACCAGACGCTGGCGTCGATTACGTTCCAGAACTACTTCCGCCTGTATTCGAAGCTCTCGGGCATGACCGGCACCGCCGACACCGAGGCTTTCGAGTTCCAGAACATCTACAACCTCGAAGTCGTGGTGATTCCCACCAATCGCCCGATGATCCGCCAGGATCGCGGCGACCAGGTGTTCATGACCGCCGAAGAGAAGTTCGACGCCGTCATCCACGACATCAAGGAAGCGCACGCCAAGGGCCAGCCCGCTCTGGTGGGCACCGCCAGCATCGAGACCTCCGAGCTGCTGTCGGGCCTGCTGCAGAAGGCCGGCATCGTGCACGAGGTACTCAACGCCAAGCAGCACGAGCGTGAGGCCGACATCATCGCGCAGGCGGGCCGCAAGGGCGCCGTCACCATCGCCACCAACATGGCCGGCCGCGGTACCGACATCGTGCTCGGCGGCTCGCTCGAAGCGGCGCTGCACGACGTGCCGGCCGACGACATCGCCGCGCGCGATGCGATCAAGTCCGACTGGCAGCAGGCGCACGACGAAGTGCTCGCCGCCGGCGGCCTGCTCGTGATCGGCTCCGAGCGTCACGAATCGCGCCGCATCGACAACCAGCTGCGCGGTCGCTCAGGGCGTCAGGGCGATCCTGGTGCCACGCGCTTCTTCCTGTCGCTCGACGATCAGCTCATGCGCATCTTCACGCCGCCGCGCATGCGCACCATGCTCAAGAGCATGGGCATGGAGAAGGGCGAGGCGATCGAGCATCGCTGGGTCACGCGCGCCATCGAAACCGCGCAACGCAAGGTCGAAGCGCACAACTTCGATATCCGCAAGAACCTGCTCGAATACGACAACGTCGCCAACGACCAGCGCAAGGCCGTCTACGAGCTGCGCGACGAACTCATGGGCGCCGAGCGCATCACGCCGATGATCGACGAGATTCGCGTCGACGTCGTCGACGCCGTGGTCGATGCCTACATTCCGCCGCAGTCGATCGAAGACCTCTGGAACGTCAAGGGCCTGGAAGAAGCCCTGCGCAAGGATTTCGCACTGACGCTGCCGGTCAAGCAGTGGCTGGACGACGAGAAGGATCTCGACGAGAAGGGCCTGCGTCGCCGCATCGGCGAAGCCGTCGCGGGTGCCTACGACGAGAAGAAGCAGAAGATCGGCGTCAACGTGCTCGAGCACTTCGAGAAGGCGATTTCGCTGCAGGTGCTCGACAACTTCTGGCGTGAGCATCTGGCCGCGATGGACTATCTGCGTCAGGGCATCCATCTGCGTGGTTACGCGCAGAAGGACCCCAAGCAGGAGTACAAGCGCGAAGCCTTCACGATGTTCAACGACATGCTGGCGCGCTTCAAGCACGAGGTGATCTCGATGCTGGCGCGCGTGCAGATGCAGACCGAGGCCGAGGTCGCCGCGCTCGAAGAGCAGCGCCGCCAGCAGGAATCGCGTCCGATGCAGTTCCAGCATGCCGAGGCGCCCGACGCGCTGGCGCCGCCGGAACCCGCGCAGCCCGAGCCGCCCGCTGCGCCAGCCGCGCCGCGTCGCCTGCAGGAAGCGCCGCCGCCGGTCGCCCGTGCCGAAACCTTCGTGCGCGAGGACCGCAAGGTCGGCCGCAACGATCCTTGCCCCTGCGGCTCGGGCAAGAAGTTCAAGAACTGCCACGGAACGCTGGTCTAAGCCTCAATCATCGCCGGCGAGTGCTCGTGACGATCACGCTGACCGGTCTCTACCTGTATCCGATCAAGTCCTGCGCGGCGCTCACGCCGACGCAGGCCGAGGTCATGCCGCGCGGGCTGGAACACGACCGTCGCTGGATGATCGTCGACGGTCACAACCGCTTCGTCACCGGGCGCGAGGAGCCGCGGCTCGTGCTGATCCGCGCCGAGCCCGGTCCGCAGGGCCTGCGCCTGCGGGCGCCGGGACAGCCCGACCTGATCGTGCCGTGGCCGGCGGCCAATGCCCCGCGAGCGCCCGTCACGGTCTGGAAGAACACCGTCGACGCCGTGATGGCGAGCGCGGAGGCCGACGTCTGGCTGTCGCAGTTCCTGCGGCACACGGCCCGGCTTGTTTTCATGGATGCGAGGGCCTGGCGCCCCGTCGAGCCGCAGCACGCCCAACCCGGTGACGAAGTCAGTTTCGCCGATGCCTATCCGTTGCTGCTGATTTCGCAGGCCTCGCTGAACGGGCTCAACTCCCGTATGAGCCAGCCGGTGTCGATGCTGCGCTTCCGGCCCAATCTGGTCATCGACGGCGTGCCCGAGCACGCCGAGGATGGCTGGCGACGCCTGCGCATCGGCGGCATCGACTTCGAACTGGCCAAGCCCTGTACGCGCTGCGGATTCACCACGGTGATTCCCGAAACCGGGCAGCTCGATCGCAGCGGCGAACCCCTGCGCACGCTGGCCAAGTACCGGCGCCACGAGAAGGGCGTGATCTTCGGCCAGAACCTCATCGCGCGCGGTCGCGGCCGCCTGCGCATCGGCGACAAGGTGGATGTGATCGCCTGAGCCGCGCATGCAGCCCGCATTCGGTCGCGGCGCCAGCAGGCGATCTCGATGCACCGCTGGTCGCGCGCTAAAGCTTTGCTGAGCTTCGGTCGACAACACTGACATCAGGTTCTGATGGAGTGATTGTCATGTCGATGATTCGTCCCGAAATCGCCTCTCCGCGCTTCTTCGTCGGTGTCGCCGCTGCCGACAGCGGTCCGCAGTACACCGTCACGCTGGCGATCGCCGACCAGCCCGTGAAGCCATCGCGCAAGCCGCTGCGCCAGGTTAGCGCCGTGGTGCTGCGCAATGGCCAGCCGATCGCCGATGCCGAGGTCTCGGTGGGCTTCCACCCGCTGCAGGCGCCCGAGCATCGTTCGCGGGTCGAGCCCGGAGAACTGCTGCTAGCGCACGACCACCATCCGTATGCGCGGCCCGAAGAACTGCATGGTTCGCTGGCGCTGCACGATGGCGCCTATTACGTCGACGTCACCATCAATCAGAAGGCCCGGGCGGCCTTCATGATGGAGATGTGAGCGTCGCCGCCAGCGCCAGCGACGCGCGATCTAGTCGCGCGTCAGGATGATGTAGACGGCGTGAATGATGCCGGGCACGTAGCCCAGCAGCGTCAGCAGGATGTTGAGCCAGAACTGCAGGCCCAGGCCCACCTGCAGGAACACGCCCAGCGGCGGCAGCAGGATCGCCAGCAGGATACGAACGACGTCCATATGCCTCTCCTCGCGACTACGATTCGGATTCATGCAAGTTAGGCTCGCGCTATGAATCGACGCTGATCGCGTTCGCGATCAGCGTCGTGATGCCCCTGGTTCAGCGGCCCGGTTTGCGGCGCAGGTCCAGCGTGCAGGGATAGTCGGGGTTGGCGGTTTCCTGCGGCGGCCAGTAGACGCTCGGCGTGTGGCCGAATGGTGCGAAGCGCGACAGGCGGCGCGCCTCGGCCTCGTAGCTGTTGACCGGGAAGGTCTCGTAGTTGCGGCCGGCCGGATGCATGACGTGATAAGTGCAGCCGGCGACCGCGCGCTTGTTCCACTCGTCGTAGATGTCGAACACCAGCGGCGTGTGCACGCCGATGGTCGGATGCAGGCAGGCGGCCGGCTGCCAGGCGCGATAGCGCAGGCCGGCCACGAACTCGCCGCGCACGCCCGTCTCGCGCAGCGGCAGGCGGCGTCCGCCCACGGTGACGAAGTGACGCCCCGGCGTCAGCCCGCGCGCCTTGATCTGCATGCGCTCCAGCGACGAGTCGA
>JALRLM010000042.1 GCA_023254435.1 Hydrocarboniphaga sp. | reverse complement strand
CGGCCACTGCTTTCGCGAGCAGGTGGTGCAGGCCTGCCCCAAGTGCGTCGAGCCCGTCAGCGAAGGCCCGCGCGCGCAGACCGGCAGCTCGCTGGAGACGATCCGCCACATGGTCGCCGGCGGCCTCGGCATCACCGTGCTGCCGCGTTCGTCGGTGGAAGGCCGCGCCGACGACAACGCGCTGACCGTCGCCCGGCCCTTCGCGGCCAAGCCACCGGCGCGCCGCATCGCGCTGGTATGGCGCAAGACCTTTCCGCGGCAGGCCGCCATCACCGCGCTGCATGACGCCATCCTGGCCAGCCCGCTCAAGGGCGTGGCGCTGCTGCCCGAGGCCGCCAAGCTCGATTCCTGAGCACCGCGCCAACGAAAAAGGGCGGCGCATCTGCATGCGCCGCCCTTTTTTTGCAGCCCGAATCGATCAGCCGACGCCGAGCGACTGCAAGGTCTGCAGGTTCAGATAGCGATCTTCGGGCAGGCCCTTGGCGCGCTGGTATTCGTTGAGCGCGTCCATGGTCTTCTTGCCGGCCTTGCCGTCGATCGGGCCCGGATCGTAGCCGGCGCTCTTGAGCGCACGCTGCACGCGGGTGACGTTGTTCTCGGTCATGTTGGTTTCGCACAGCACCGGGCGCCATTCCAGCGTCGCCGGCGCAGCCAGCTCACGCACGGTCAGCGTGCTCATCTGGTCGGGCACGCGCACGGTGTTGTAGCTGGCCGGAGCGACCAGGCGCTGCACCGTCATGTTGGCGCGCTGCTCGGGCACCATGACGCGGCGCACCTGGGCCGGCTGGTCGATGACGCGGCGCGTCACCGTGCGATACTCGCCGGGCACCTGCACCTCGCGCACCTGCGGCTGCTGCTTGAGCACCTTGCGCGTGACGGTCTTGTAGACGGCAGGCTCCTCGACCAGGCACATGATCTCGCCCGTGGAGTTGTCGACACGCTCCACCGGACCGCGACCGCGCTTCCAGGTCTGGCGCGCGGGGACTTCCAGGATGCGCTCGCTTACCGTCTCGTAGATCGGCTCGCTGGTGGCGTAGCGCACGCTGGGCGGCGAGATCTCGACCTGCTCGTTCACCGTTCGGAACGTCGCTGGCACGATCTCGAGCTTCTCGTAGGCCTCGCTCGAGACGTAGGTCTGCACCTGCGACTCGTAGCGCGCGGGCGTCACCTGCACCTGGTCGTAGCCGGGACGTGCGACGTAGTCACGCGACACGTTGCGATACTGCTCGGGCGAGCGCACCAGCGCATAACACTCGCCGGGACGCGCCGAAGTCGGCATCGGCGGAATCGTCGCGTTCTGCGAGTAGTCGCCGCGGTAGTAGTCGGTCTGCGCGAAACCCGGCGAATCGGTCATGACCACGTTCTGCACCGGGATGGCGGAGGTCTGCACGGCCGGCACCAGCGCGGGCTGCAGGTTCTGGGTGATGGCACCCGTGGTGGTGATCGACGACAGGCCCGTGCCACTGCGCTGCCATTGCGCGAGGCGCTCGGCGGTGATGCGCTGTTCTTCCTCGGCGCGCGTGGGCTTCTTGTAGGCCGGCGAACCCTGCACGGCCGGCGTCGGAAGGCCTTCGAACTCGAAGGCCGGACGCGGCGCGCCATCGGAATAGACCGGGAACGTGGTCGACGCCGTGGGCGGCGGAATGGACGAGGGCGGCGGGATGTTGGAATAGCCCCCTGTGCCCGCCGACTGCGGCATCTCCGCGGTCGATGCGCAGCCCGTCAGCAGTCCTGCCGTAAGCCCCGCAGCCGCAAAGGCCAATCGATTGCGACTCACCATTTTCCCTTCGCCATCGTGGTTTTTGCCAGGATGTTAGCGTGCGTCTTGGCCTGCGTCTAAGCATCAAGATCATTTGTCTACTCGACGCCCGGTTCAGGTCGCAAAACACGCTCCAACGGCAGCCGGCGGCGGCGCTTCAGGCTGGCTGGAATAGAATGATTCCGTGAAAGACCGAGACGCCTCACCCCGCCCCGGCACCCGCCCGAAGCCCCGACTCGGCCTTGGCCGTGCCCTGAGCCTGCTGGCCGGCAGCATTGCGAGCCCGCTGGCGCTGGCCCAGCCGGTCGCCGTCGACGCCGATCCCTACGCTGCGGTCCGCATCGAGTTCGTGCAGCAGCTGCAGGCACTCGAGGCCATGCCCTCGCCCGACAAGCCCGGCGCATCGGGCGAAGCCTCGCAGGCGCTGCGCCAGTATCTGCTGTATCCCTACCTCGAAGCCCAACGTTTGCGCACGCCGATGCGCTTCGGCCTGCCGCCCGACGATGCGGCCATCGCCGATCTGCTGCGCCGCGACGGCGACGTCCCTTCCACGCGCGATCTGCGCCGCGACTGGCTGCTCGACCTGGCGCGCCGGCAGGCCTGGCCCGACTTCGTCGACTTCTACGTCGAGGCACGCGCCGATGGCCGGCTCAAGTGCGAACGCCTGCGCGCGCTCACGGCGACGCCGCCGGCCGACGAAGCCGGACTCGCGCGGCTCGAAGAAACCCTGATCGGCGTCTGGATGACCGGCGCGCAGCTGCCCGACGCCTGCGTGGCGCCGTTCGAGTTCGCGCGTGCCCGCGGCTGGCTCACGGCCGAGCGCAACGAACGCCGCGCCCGCCTGGCGCTGGAAGCCGGCAACGCCGATCTGGCCGACTTTCTGATGCGCCCGCTGCCGCCCGAGTCGCTGCCCGCGCTGCGCCGCTGGTCGCGGCTGCTGACCTCGCCCGATCGCGAGCTCGACGCGCTGACCGCCGGCGGCGTGGCGCTCATGGCGCAGCAGGAGCCGGCTGCCATCGCGGCGGCCGTCGGCAAGATCTCGCGCCGCGATCCCTCGGCCGCCGCGCCGCACATCGAAGCCTTCATCGCCGCCTGCGGCGCGAGCTGCCCGTTGGCCTCGCCGGCGACGCCGGCCGAACTGCGCCGCGAACTGGCCCTGGGCTATTCGTGGAGCCGGCTGCCGCAGGCGGTCGAAACCTTTCGCCGCGTCGACCTGGCGGCGCTCGACGAGCGCGCGCACGAGTGGCGCGTGCGCTCGGCGCTGTGGGCCGGCAACTGGGCGCTGGCCGCGAGCTGGATCGAGCAGATGCCGGCCGATCTGGCGAACCAGCAACGCTGGCGCTACTGGAAGGGCCGCACGTTGATCGCCTCGGGCAAGGCCGAAGCCGGCCGCGCCGTGCTCGAATCGCTGAGCCTGGAAAACGGCTACTACCCCCTGCTGGCAGCCGGCCGGCTCGATCGTGGTCACCGGCCCACGCCCGTGCCGACGCCGGCCAACCCCGTGATGCAGCAACAGCTCATGGCCCTGGCGGGCGTGCAGCGCACGCGCGAGCTGTGGCTGGCCGGCCGCAGCGAATGGTCCGCCATCGAGTGGTACGAGCAGCTCAAGTCGCTCGACGCCGCGCAGACGCAGCAGGCCGCGCGGCTCGCCGGCAGCACTTGGGGCGCCTGGGTGCAGACCGTGACCGCCGCCAGCAAGGCACAGGTGTTCGAGGATTACGAGCTGCTGTATCCGCGTCCCTTCGAGCCCGAAGTGCAGTCGGCGTCCCGGCTGTCGGGCGTGCCCGCGCAATGGATCTACGCGGTGATGCGCCAGGAAAGCCTGTATGACCCGCGTGCGCGCTCCAAGGCCGATGCGCTAGGCCTGCTGCAAATGCTGGTCTCCACCGCGCGCGACACCGCGCGCCGTCAGCAGCAGCCGTCGCCGAGCCCTGCCGACCTGTTCGATCCGGCAATCAACTCGCGACTCGGTGCGCTGCACATCGCCGAGCTGCTGAATCGCTACGACCAGGAATTCGTACTCGTGCTGGGCGCTTACAACGCCGGCCCGCGTCCGGTGCAGCGCTGGCGCCCGGCCAGCGGCTCGCTCGATGCCGATGTCTGGATCGAGAACGTGCCCTACAACGAGACGCGCAGCTACATCCAGCGCGTGATCTGGCACAGCGCGGTGTTCGGCTGGCGCGCCACCGGCGAGCCACAGTCGGCCAGCGCGCTGCTGAAGCCGATCACGCCGGGCTCCTGACGCCATGAAGTGCTATCTGGTCGGTGGCGCCGTGCGCGACGCGCTGCTGGGCCGCGCGGTCACCGAGCGCGACTGGGTCGTGGTCGGCAGCACGCCGGACGAAATGATCGCCGCCGGCTTCCGCGCCGTGGGCAAGGATTTCCCCGTGTTCCTGCATCCGCAGACGCAGGAGGAATACGCGCTGGCGCGCACCGAGCGCAAGAGCGGACGCGGTTATCGCGGCTTCGTCACCGACGCCTCGCCCGATGTCACGCTCGAGGAGGACCTGCGCCGCCGCGACCTCACCGTCAACGCCATGGCCCAGGATGACGACGGTCGGATCATCGACCCCTATGGCGGTCGCGCGGACCTG
>JALRLM010000575.1 GCA_023254435.1 Hydrocarboniphaga sp. | reverse complement strand
ACCGAGGATCGCAGCCAGGTCCGCGCCACGCGCGGCAAGCAGCTGCCGGGCCGCTTCGAAACACAGCTCAACACGCGCATCGAAAAGCGCTGGCACGCGCTGATCGTCCACTACGCCTGGCGACTCGAAGCCGGCCAGTACTACGACAGCCCCAACAACCTGCGCGCACCCGAAATGCAGCGGCACGACATCGGCCTGCGCGGGGCCTTCCACAAGCTGGGCTGGTCGCTGCAGGCGCTCAACCTGAGCGACGACCGCGCCGAGCAGTTCAACGGTTATCCCATGCCCGGACGGCGCTGGATGCTGTCGCTGAATTACCCGAGTCAACCACTGCCGGCGCTGGCGCCGGATTCCCCCTCTGCCTACGACCCCGAGGATTAAACCATGACCTTCAAACCCTACCTGCTGGCGCTGCCCGCGTTGTTGCTGGCCGCCTGTGGCAGCAGTGGCGGCGGCGATGACGATGACGACGGCGGCTCTCCCGAACCGCAGTTCGCCGATGCGGCGGTGGTGGCGACGCGGGCGCCGGACTACACCAGCGGCGCGGTGTCGCTGGCGCTGGCCCAGGCGCCCTATACCGCGCAGAACAACCTGACGCCGACCGATACCTCCGATATCGCCGTACGCGCCGACGGCGATCATTACTTTCTGATCCAGCGCTTTGGCAGCAACCTGATCTCGCGCTATGCGGCCGGCAACACCACGGCGCTGTACACGTACTCGACCCAGTCGCCCGAAGACACGGCCGGCGGGGTCGACAGCAACCCTTACGACATCATCGTCGCCAGCGACACCAAGGCCTATCTGCTGCGCTACGGCTCGTCGAAGATCTGGATCGTCAACCCGACTGCGACCAGCGAAGCGGCGTTCAAGACCGGCGAGATCGATCTTGCCGCCTACGATGCCGACGGCGTGCCCGAGATCGCCAGCGCCGTGATCAAAGACGGCAAGCTGTTCGTGCTCATGCAGCGCCTGGAGTTCTATTCGGCGACGCAACCTGGCTATGTCGCGGTGATCGACGTCGCCACCGACCAGGAGATCACCGCCGTCACGCGCGAGAGCGGGCTCAAGGGCATCGAACTGCCGCTGCGCAATCCCAGCAAGCTCGTGGCGGTGCCGGGCGAGTCCGAGATCCTCGTCGTGGCGGCCGGCGATTACGGCAGCTACCCGAGCTACGTTCCGGCCTACGACGGCGGCATCGCCGAAATCGAGAGTGACGACTACGACGTGAAGCTGCGGGTCGATGACGGTGATGCGACCACGCATCCCTACGGCCAGATCGTCGACATCGCGGTGGTGAGTGACGATCGCGCCTATTTCATCGGCAGCGCGGGCTATGGCGCCGACCAGACGCTGTACCGCTTCGACCCGGATGCCGATGCGCCGGTGCCGGTTGCGGTGGCGGGCTTCGCGCCGCAGGCGCTGGGCACCATCGCCGTCGATCCCAGCGGCCAGCTGTGGGTGTCGCGCACGGGCGAGACCGCGCCGGGGCTCAGCGTGCTGGGCTATGCCGGCGGAACCGAAACGGTGGTGCAGGAGCTGATCGACACCGTGCTGACGCCGATCAACATCGACTTCGTGACCGTTCCGCTCAGCTGATTCGGTCGCTGCAGGCAGCGCATTGGCGGCGGAGCCGGGCTAGTCTCGCTCCGCCGTTTTCGTTACGGCTTTCATTCCAGTGACACGGAGCATTCGCGATGGGCCACCGACTCAGCAAGATCGTCACGCGCACCGGCGACAAGGGCACCACCGGCCTGGCCACGGGCGATCGCATTCCCAAGTTCGACGCGCGCATGCAGGCCATCGGCGAGACCGACGAGCTCAACTCGGTGATCGGCGTGTTGCTTACGCACACGCTGCCCGAGGTCGTGCGCGGCACGCTGACGCGCGAGCAGCACACGCTGTTCAATCTCGGCGGCGAGCTGTCGATGCCGGGCACCGAGTTCATCAAGCCGGCCGATGTCGAACGCCTGGAAGACGCCGTCGAAGCGCTCAACGAGACGCTGCCGCCGCTCAAGGAGTTCGTGCTGCCGGGCGGCAATCCGCAGGCCGCGGCCTGTCATGTGGCGCGTGCGGTGGCGCGTCGTGTCGAGCGCCGGCTGTGGGAACTCAACGCCCGTGAGCCGCTCAACGAGCACACGCCGCGCTACGCCAATCGCCTGTCCGACTACCTGTTCGTGGCCGCGCGCACGCTGGCCCGCATGGACGGCGGCGCCGAGGTGACCTGGATCAAGGGCTGAGGCCTGCGCCTCAGAAGTGGTAGTCGGGGTTCTTGGGGTCGAAATCCAGGTCCGTGAGCCCGGGGTTGAGCTTCATGTCGCGAAAGCCGTAGTGCTCCATGAGGCGTTGCGCATCGTCCCAGAACTGCACGTCCACGGGCATGGCGGTGGCGCGGTCGAAGCACAGCTCGGCGGCGCCGACCTTGTAGGGCGCGTTGTCGTTGGACGGCGCGCCGTTGCGGCGCACGCACAGCGTGTCGATACCGTCGATGCTGCGCACCTTCACTTCGGGCGGCGCCGCGTCGTCGCCCTGCCCGGCGCTTTGGCGCAGCATCGCCGCCATGTTGAAGATGCCGCTTTGCGCGATCGGCCGCAGGTTGCCGCGCGTGATCAGCGAATTGGTCGGCGACAGCGACATGGTGAAGCCCATGAACCCGGTCTGATGCACCAGGATCTCGCCGTTGCTGCGCTCCTTGCAGAGAATGGCCTCGCGGTCCTTGTTGGGCTCGGCCAGCCACTTCATGTAGCGGCATTCGGGTTTGCGCCGATGCTTGAGCAGCAGCGTCTCCATGGGTTTCAGGTCCTTGCCGATGCGCTGCTGCTTGGTCATGACCACGCTGTAGTCCGACAGGCCGTCGACGGTGGTCACGAACTTTTCGAGCAGCGGGCGCAGCTGCTCGCGCAGCGCGGCCTGTTCGGGGCTGGTGGCGGCGCCGGCGGGTTCGGCCAGGACCTCGGCGGCCGGACTGCCGGCGGCGTGGGTGAGCAGAGCGAGGACCAGCAGCGCGCGTCGCAACATGTGACGAAACCCTCCGGCGATCAGATTCCCTTCTTCACGCGGCCGGCACGTTCGACCGTGCCGGCTAAAATCCTGCGGACAGCCGCAGCGCCAGACTGGTGTTGCGCCCGGTCTGCTCGACTTCGCCGCTCAGGTCGAAGCCGTTGAGGGCCCAGCTGGCACCCGCGAGCAGGCGTGGGCGGACCGGGTTTTCGCTCGACAGCTCGGTGTCGCTGGACGGATTGAACTGGCCGAACACCACGCCGAGCCCGGCGTAAGGCGTCAGCGCGCCGCGCTGGTGGCTGCCGATCAGCTCCAGCGCCTGGCTGCTCAGGTGGATGTCCTCGACGCCGTAGACCACGCTGGCGCTGGCGCGCGCCGATAGCACGGCGAAGCCGCCCATCTTCTTGAGCAGCGGATAGCGCAGGTCCAGCGCATAGAGCTGGTCGTCAGTATCGGTGATGGCGGCGGCCAGGGCGCCGAGCTGCAATTCCCTGGGCAGCTGCACGTAGCCGGTCAGGCCGGCGACGTTGACGGTGTCCACGCTGCTGCCAACGGATGATTTCCAGACTTCGTGATCGTCGACGAAGGTGGTCGAGCCGTAGGCGCCGATGCCCCAGCTCCAGGTCGGCAGCACGCTGGCCGGACGCAGGTTCTTGAAGCCGATGGCGCCGAGCATGTCCAGCGTCACATCGCGGAAGTCGGCCTGGCCGTCGTCGCGGACGGCACTGAGCTCCCAGGCCTGGGCCGCGGGCACCAGGCCGGCGAGCAGGACGATCGATAGGGCGGTCTTGCGCATGGCGAGCACTGAGCAGTTATCAGGCCAATTCGAGCCCGAGCCGATAGTAGCGGGCGGCTTCCTCGGGATTCTGCGTCTGCTCGCACAAACGGGCCAGTTCGCGATAGGCGGCCGGGGTCGGCTGCAGGCGCGCGGCGGCTTCCAGGTAGCTGCGCGCCTTGCCCCAGAGCTTGTTGTGCAGGCAGACGCGCCCGGCGGTGACGAGCAGCTCCAGGCGCTCGCCGTAGCGGGCCAGCCATTGCTCGATCACGGCCAGCCGCGACACGCCGTCGTTGCCGAGCAGCTCGCCGTAGAGTTTCACCAGCTCGCCGTCCCAGTCGGTCTTGAGCGCGTCGCTGATCAGCGACGCGGCCTCGGCATCGGCGTTGAGCCGGTGCAGGGCGCTCGCGTAGCGGTGGCGTAGTGCGGCGTTCTGGCGCAGCGTGGCGCCCGATGCGTCCCACAGCGCCTTGAGCTGGTCGAGCTTGCCGTCGGCTTCCAGGCGTTCGATGAGCGCCAGCATGGCCTGGCGCATCAGGCGTTCGCGGCGCTCGCTGCCGAGGGCATCGAGCTTCTCGGTTTCGATCAGCAGGCCGCGCAAGGCTTCCCAGTCCTTGAGTCCGGCGAAGGCGCGGGCCAGCAGCTCGACCGCGTAGGCGCTCTTGGCGTCACGCTCGTGCAGGCGCAGCGCGGTATCGCGTGCGGCGGCGTATTCGCCGCGTTCCAGCTGCAGCTCGGCCTGAGTGGTGAGCACGGCGGTATCGCGCTCGGGCGCGCTCTGCGTGGCCAGCTGCAGGTAGTGGTCGCGGCGGTCGGTGGCGCCGAGCTTCTGCGCGGCGCGCGCGGCGCCCAGGTAGTTGAGCTGCGCGGCGCGGTGATCGGCGGCGCGGCGCACCAGCTCGATTTCGGCACGCTTCCAGTTGCCCTCGAGCAACCGCGTCACGCCCGACTCGAAGCTGTCGCGGGCGCGTTCGCTGCGACGGCGATCGAAGTAGCGGCGCAGCGTGCCCGGCAGGCGGATGCCGGCGCCGAGCAGGCGCAGGCCGTAGACCAGCGCGAACAGCAGCAGCGTGAAGCCCAGCAGCAGGCCCAGTAGCGAGGTTTCGAGCGTGTAGCGGCCGAGCACCAGCAGTACGTAGCCGGCGTCACCGTGCAACGCCCAGGCAGCGGCGGCGCCCAGCGTGAGCGCCACCATCAGCAGCATCCAGACGCGGATCACGGCTCGCCGGCGCGCTGATCGAGCAGCTGGCGCAGCAGCGTCAGCGACTCGGTGATGTCGGGCGGCGGCGCCGACAGTTCCAGCGGCTGCACGCGCTCGAGCTCGGCCAGCGCGGCGATCACGCCGGGATCGTCGGCGCGGAAATAGCGGCGCAGCCAGTCGGTGGCCGAACGCGCGGCCTCGCGAAACGCGGCGGTCTCGCCGCGCAGCAGCGCCACGCGCGCCGATTCGAGCTTGAGCACCAGCACGTGCACGAGCACGGCTTCGTCCTCCACCGGCAGCATGCGCAGCGTGGCGGCGTTGTCGTCGCGGCGGACCAGGAACAGGCCGGCCGCGGCCTCGCGGATCGCGTTCCAGGCCCGCTGCGCCCAATGCGTGGTGGCGGCGTCGACCGCGTTGGGCAGCGAGCGGCGGCCGCCGAACTGCTTGGGCGCCACGCGCGAGCGCAGCGGCAGGCTGTCGGCGCGATCGATCAGGCTCGACAGCGTCAGCGAGGCGCTGGTCAGGTCCGGGCGTGGCAGCGCCTGCAGGCGCGTGCGTTCGTCGGCGATGGCCTGGCGCACGCGGAACAGGCGGGGATCGTTGATCTGGCCCAGGCGTTCGTCGGCCATCTGCAGTGCCAGCAGCGCCGAGCGGATGTCGCGCTCGAGCAGCAGGCGGTCGTTGGCCAGCAGCAGCAACTGCTCGATCGACGCCAGGGCGAAGCGCGTGCGACCGCCCTGCAGCTCGTCGCTGATGCGGCCCATGAGCTGCTCGCTGGCTTCGATGCGGCCCTGCAGGCTGGCCACGTCGGTGCCTTCGCGCTGCAGCACGCGGGCGAGGTCGGACTGGCGCGTCGACAGCTGCGCGCTCTGGTTCTCCAGGTCGCCGGCCTGGCGCGAGAGCTGGCGCAGCGCGTGGTCGTGCGCCTGGGTCAGGCTGGCCTGGTCCTGCAGCAGGTTCCAGAACGTCCAGCCGGCATAGCCGGCGGCCCCGGCCAGCAGCAGCACGAACAGCCACAGCGTGATGCCGAGCGCACGTCCCGGACGCTTGACCGGGGTCGGCGCGGCGCCGACGCGCGTCGGCGCCGGCCGGGGTGCGGCCGCGGCCGCGAGGTCGGCC
>JALRLM010000474.1 GCA_023254435.1 Hydrocarboniphaga sp. | reverse complement strand
AAGAACACACCGAACGACGGCCATTTTCCGGTCGTGCGTTTCACCGCCACCAGGCGCGCGCTCTGCCCGCAGAGATTGACCAGGAAGGTCGACACCGCGACCACCATCAGGCCGTGCTGCCAGATGGCCAGGTGCGCGGCGTCCAGCGCCACCTGATGGCGAACGTTCCACAGCGCGATCAGGCCGCCGATGACCAGGGCGAACAGCGTCCAGGCGCGCGTCGCGCTGGCGGAGGCGGCGGCGAAGGGTTTGCCGAAGGCCGCGAACAGGCCTCGGGGCAGTTCGATCTCGACCGCGTCGCCGCCGCCGCGATGCTTGCCGCGATGATTGCCGGCGATGGCGCCCGGCAGGCCCGGACGCCCCAGGGTGCCGGGCACCAGGCTGGGCATGGGCACGGCGTCGCGGCGCAGCCCGCCGACGTCGCGGCCCCAGGGGTCGGTTTCGAGCTGCGCCGGCGACGGCAGCGCCTCGCGCACGCCGGGCGTGAGCAGGCCGGCCATGGCGAGGTCCAGCGCGGCCTCGTGGATGTCGAGCGCCTGCACGTCGAAGTCCAGGCGTTTGCGTGCTTCGCGCAGGCGCTCGCCCGGCGCGGTCTGGCCGTCGAACAGCGGCGCGAGCCGGTGCGTGAGCGCCGGCAGGTCGGCGCGTACGCCGATGCGCTGCAGCGCCTGCGTGTCGGCCAGCCACCACGGCTGCATGCCCGGATTGGCGTCGGGGCCGGCCGCTGGAGCGTCGGGGGCGTTTGCGTCGGCCACCATGAGCGGGGTCGGTGCGCGGTCGGTGAAGGAGAAAAGGCTTAGGGCGTGGCGTCGGGCTGCGAGTCCGCCGTGGCGGAGCTCAGCGGCGGCGGCTGCGGCCAGCCCGGCTCGGGAAACTTGAGCAGCAGTTCCACGCGCGACATGTCCTCGCGGCCCAGCACGCCGGCGGCGGCCTTGAGCTGGACCAGTGCGAGCAGATAGCCCAGGCGCTCGCGGGCGAAATCGCGTTCGGCCTCGAAGCGCTTGCGCACGCTCTGCAGCCAGTCGGCGGTGGTGACCGTGCCGACTTCGAAGCCCACGCGCGTGGTGCGCTCGGCGTCGAGTGCGGCGTCGACGGCGCGCTTGCGCGCATCGATCTGCCGGTAGGCCGAGATCGCCGCCATGTAGGCGCGCTGCACGCCGGCCTTGATCTGCAGTTCGGTGGAGCGACCCTTGGCCTGCACCTGCTCGAGCTGCGCCTCGCTCTTGGCGATGTTGGCCGACAGCGCGCCGCTGGTGAAGATCGGCAGCTTCAGTTCCAGGCCGATGCGCTCGTCGAGGTCGGTGCGCGCGCCCGAAACGCCGCCGTCGGCGTC
The DNA here is from genome assembly GCA_023254435.1 of Hydrocarboniphaga sp. Taxonomy (GTDB): domain Bacteria; phylum Pseudomonadota; class Gammaproteobacteria; order Nevskiales; family Nevskiaceae; genus Hydrocarboniphaga. Next base: position 4,294 of record JALRLM010000474.1, on the reverse strand, counting down.
GAACCAGACGCGGCTGCCGACGATGTCGACCTTGGGCAGGCGTGCGTTTTTCGCCATATCGACGCCCAGGCGCGCGGCTTCGACGGCCTGCTTGGCGGCGCCGATGGCGGCGCGCTTGTCGAGCGCGGTGGCGACCCAGGTGCCGAGGTCGGCGGGATTGAGCAGCGGCAGCGGCGTCTGCGGCTGCAGGATGCCGACGCGGTCGAATTCGCCGCCCACGGTCAGCATGAGCTTGAGGCGCGCGGCCTCGACCGCGTTCTCGCCGTCGATCTTGTTGGCCTCGGCGCTTTCGCGTGCGGCGCGCACCAGCGCCACGTCGGAGTCCTTGACCAGGCCCGAGCGCTGGCGGATCTCGGTCTGGCGCAGCTGCTCGTCGGTGGACGACAGCTCGGCGTACTGCGCGCGCAGCGTCTCCAGCGCATCGACCACGGCCAGGTATTCGCTGGCCACCTGCACGGCGACGGCGGATTCGGTTTCGGTCAGCGCGAGCTGCGCGCCGGTGACGCCGACCTTGGCGACGTCGACCGCGCCGAGCAGGTCGGGGCGGAACACGCCCTGCGACAGGCCCACGCCGTAGCCGTAGCGATTGAAGCTGTCGGAGCGATCGAGGTCGGCGACGCCGAAGTAGTCACCTTCGACGGCCTGATGTGTGTAGTCGTAGTCGGCCTTGAAACCGATCTGCGGGAACTGCGCGGCGCGCGCCGTATCGAGTGTGCGCTTGGCCATGTCGACGGTGGCGTTGGCGGCGTTGATGTCGGGCGACAGGCCGCGAGCGCGCGCATAGGCGGCGCCGAAACGCAGATCGCCCAGGTGGCCGTCCTGCGCCGCGGCGCTGGTCGGCAGCAGGGCCGCGGATGCCATCGAACACAGCATCGACAGCGCCATCGATAACGGACGAGAAACGCCGACGCCTGACGCAAGCTTGCGCTGACCCACCGATTACATCCCCCATAAGAACAGCAAGCCAACGGCCCGAATTCAAAAAGGAAAATGACGGTTCGGAGACAGCCGCCCACTCGGCGCCCCGGGCATTTTCCTGTTCGGAGAAACTCCAAGATGAATCGGAGCTTTCTTTAGAACTGTGCCCGGACTTTACGGGAGCGGCCGAACAGCGTCCATGCGAAAAAACCCGCAGTTACAAACAACAAGCCGATGTTTCCGTGGGACATTCGAGGAGAAAACGACAAATGTAGGAGCTCGCCTACGAAATGTCGGATAAGAACGCTTACAGGCCGCTCCAGTGGACCAGCGAGCCTTGCGCGCAGCGGCCGTCGGCCGCGGGCGGAATGCGCACGAGCACGGCGGCACGGGCCAGGTTGCTGAGCATGTGCGAGGCCTGCCTGGGCAGCGGATGCAGCCGGTTGACGCCGGTTTCGTCGACCTCGTGGCGCATGCGCAGCCAGAAGGTCTTGGCGGTTTCGCAGCGGACGTCGGTGGCCAGGCGACCGAGCGCCCAGGCCGGCGGATCGCGGCCTTCGAGCCGGGCCAGTGCGGGACGCACGTAGACCAGCAGGTTCACGAGCACCGAGGCGGGATTGCCGGGCAGGCCGAACAGCGTCGAACCGCCGCGCGCGGCGACGTAGAGCGGCATGCCGGGCTTCTGCGCCACTTTCCAGAAGCGCGTGCTGGCGCCGGCTTCGAGCGCGGCCTTGGGCACGTGATCGTGATCGCCCACCGACACGCCGCCGGTGGTGATGACGACGTCGCAGCTCGCGAAGGCGGCGTCGAGCGCATCGCGCACGGCCGCGAAGCGGTCGCGCAGGTATTGCAGCTGCACGTCGGCGTAGCCCCATTGCCTCAGGTAGGCGCGCAGCAGCGGGCCGTTGGCGTCGGCGATCTGGCCCGGCGCCAGCGGCGCACCGGGCGGGGCCACCTCGTCGCCGGTCACGAGCACGGCGATGCGCGGCTTGCGCCAGGCGCTCACGCTGGAGACGCCGGCCATGGCGATGGCGCCGAGCAGGCCCGGCGTGATCATGGAGCCGGCCTGCGCCACGGTGTCGCCGAGTTTGAGTTCCTCGCCCTGGCGGCGGATGTCGGTGCCTGCGTCCAGTGCCTGCACGATGCGCACGGTGTCGCCGCTGCGTTCGGTCAGCTCCTGTCGCACCACGGTGTCGGCGGCGTCGGGCAGCCAGCCGCCGGTGAAGATGCGCGAGGCGGTGTGCGGCGCCAGCACGGGTGCCGCTTCGCGCGCGGCGGCGGCGATGGTGTCGGCCACGGGCAGCGTGAATGGCGCGTCGCCGGCCAGGTCGCGATGGCGGATCGCATAGCCGTCGACCGCGCTCTGCGCGAATGGCGGCAGATCCAGCGTCGACTGCACGGCTTCGGCCAGCACGCGGCCCAGCGCGTCCTGAAGATCCAGGCGCTGCGCCTGCAGCGGCGCGAGCGGCGACAGCACGCGCGACAGCGCCTCGTCGACGGCCAGCATGTCGGCGATCGGTCCGGCCATCAGCGCGGGCCCCGCGAGCGGATCGGGCTCACTGGTAGCCGCCTTCGTGCGTCACCGAATGACGCGCGCGATAGACCTCGACCAGGTGCACGAGCGCCGGCAGCACCGCCGCCAGCGTCTCCTCCGCGCCCTTGCGCGAACCCGGGAAGGTGGCGACGAAGCTGCTGCCGGCGATGCCGGCGATGCCGCGCGAGAGCATGGCGTAGGGCGTGCGCGCCTGGCCGAAGGCGCGCGCGGATTCCATGAAGCCGGGCAGGTCGGTGTCGATGAGTCCGGCCAGCGCCTCGACGGTCCTGTCGCGCGGCCCCAGGCCGGTGCCGCCGACGGTGATGACCACGTCGGCGCTCTCGGCCACCCAGTGCTGCACGCGCTCGCGCAGTTGCGCGGGCTCGTCGGGCAGCAGCTCGTAGGCGGCGATGTCGAAGCCCGCGCGCTCCAGGCCGTCGCGCACCGAGGCGCCGGCGGTATCGGGCTTCTTGCCGGCGGCGACGGTGTCGGACAGCACGATCACGGCGGCGCGGCCCAGGCTGGCCTTGCGACGCTGATACTGCGTCTTGCCGCCCTTCTTCTCGGCCAGCTTGATGTCGCCCATGCGCATGGCTTCGGCCGGCGCATGCGGCTTGAGCATGTCGTAGGCGCACAGCAACGCGATGTTGACGGCCGTGAGCGCTTCCATCTCGACGCCGGTAGAGGCGATGGTGCGCACCTTGGCGCTCACGTGCACGCCATCGTCGCGCGTGCTCACGTCGATGCTGGCGTCGAGCACGGCCAGCGGATGGCAGTGCGGCAGCAGCTCCCAGGTTTTCTTCAGGCCCATGAGGCCGGCGATGCGCGCGCATTCGGCGACGTCGCCTTTCTTCACCTCGCCCTTGCGCACCATGGCCACGGTTTCGGGCGGCAGGAACAGCATGCCCTCGGCGGTGGCGCTGCGCAGTGTCGTCGGCTTGAGCGTGATGTCCTGCATCAGTGCTGGCCCTCGTGCGAATGAAGATGGGCTGGCTGCGATTCGGCGAGTCGTTTCAGATGTTCCGGCGGCTCGTGGCCTTCGGCGATGCAGCAGCCCTGCACGAAAGACGAGCTGCCGTCGGGATAGAACTCTTCCTTCCAGATCGGTGCGCGATGCTTGGTGGCATCCACCGCATGACGCAGCGCCGCGAAGGCCTCGGCCCGATGCGGCGAGCGCACGATGGCGTAGATCGCCACCTCGCCGATGCCGAGCTTGCCGATGCGATGCACCACGCGGCATTCGGGCACCTTGAACCGTTCGATGGTCTCGCGCTCGATCTCGGCGATGATCTTTTCGCACAGCGGCGCATGCGCGGTGTAGATCAGGTGCGTCACCGCGCGGCCCTCGTGATGATTGCGCACGGTGCCGGCGAACAGCGCCATCGCGCCGCAGTCCTCGCGTTCGGTGGACGACAGCAGCGGGGCGAGGTCGAGCGCTTCGCTCTGGATGCGCGACAGGCGCAGGGTTTCGAATGTCATGGCGTGATTGTTTCAGCCGCCCGACACGGGCGGCAACACGGAGAGTTCGTCGCCGGCCTTGAGCGCGTGATCCGGCGACACGATGTCGGCGCCGACGGCGTAGGCGCAGCGCGGCAGTTCCCCGGCGAGCGCGGCGTCCTGCGCGAGCAGGCGGATGGCGTCGGCGACGGTGGCGGTTTCGGCGAGGGCGAGGGCGCGCTGGTCGGTGCCGGCCAGGCGGGCGGTGATGCCCCAGAATTGGATGGTGATGTTCATGGCTTCGGTCGGCGGGTTTGTTTTTGTTGTGGCTGCTCGCTCTGGTGTTGTTGTGAACTGAGGGCTTTTGTCCTTCCCGGACGGGGGTTACTTTCTTTGCTCCTGCAA
>JALRLM010000440.1 GCA_023254435.1 Hydrocarboniphaga sp. | reverse complement strand
GAGTTTGGCGGTTCCAAACGACCGAGGAGCAACACCGCATGATCGCAAAGCAGACGACAACCCGAAGGGACGGGGCCGCTTGGGTGCATCGCGGCGTCGGTCGTCGCTGCTGTACGTTCAGTACAGTGCGCTCCTCCCTTCTTGCGCTGCGCCCAAGCGACCTTAAGTCGCGGCGCGCGAAATAGCGTTCACAGGCCCTAGACTTCGCGCACATGAAGATCCTGATCGTCGAAGACGAACCCAAGACCGCCAGCTACCTGCATCGCGGGCTGATCGAGCAGGGCTACGCCGTCGACATCGCCGCCAACGGTCACGACGGCCGCCACATGGCGCTGGAATACGACTACGACGTGATCGTGCTCGACATCATGCTGCCGGGCATCGATGGACTCTCCATCCTGCGCGAGCTGCGCACGGTCAAGCAGACGCCCGTGATCATGTTGACCGCGCGCGATCGCATCGACGATCGCGTGCTGGGCCTGCAGGCCGGCGCCGACGATTACCTGGTCAAGCCGTTCTCGTTCCACGAACTGCTCGCGCGGCTGCAGGCGCTGACACGGCGCGGACGCAATTCGCCGGTGTCGCAGCTGCGCATCGGCGATCTGGAGATCGACCTGTTCGCGCGCAAGGCCTGGCGCGGCGGCCAGCGCCTGGACCTGACCGCCAAGGAGTTCGCGCTGCTGGCCGCGCTGGCGCGGCGCCAGGGCGACATCCTGTCCAAGACCGTGATCGCCGAGCTGGTCTGGGACGTCAATTTCGACAGCGACGCCAACGTCGTCGAAGTGGCCGTGCGCCGCCTGCGCGGCAAGCTCGACGATCCGTTCAAGCAGAAGCTGCTGCACACGATCCGCGGCATGGGCTACGTGCTCGAGCTGCGCAACGGCGGCGATTGAGCGCGCGGCGATGAGGCAGTCGATCTCGCAGCGCCTGGCGCTGATGCTCACGGCCTGCGGCTGCGTGATCTTTCTGCTGTTCTCGATGCTGCTGCACAGCTTCCTGCTGCGCGTGATGGAGCGCCAGGAGCGCTCGGAGCTGGCCACGCGACTCGAAGTGCACGAAGTGCAGATCGAGCGCATCAACGACACCACGCGCTGGAACAACTTCCGCATCAAGCTCGAGAACATCGAGCCCGAGAACGGCCGCGTGCGCTACTGGGTGCTGTCCGACGACGAGCGCTATCGCTACGGCGCCTGGCCCGCCGGCAACACACTGCCCAGCGTCGATGCCAAGGGCTACGGCGAGCTCACGCTGCCCAACGACGCCCTGCCACGCAAGCTGCTCATGCGCCATTACGCGGGCAGCGGCGACCGGCCCGAAGTGCACGTGATCGTCGCCATCGACCGCAAGCTCTACCAGGCCACGCTGCGCAGCTTCACGCTGGCGCTGGTCGGCCTGTCGGCGCTGGGCATCGTGCTGGTCGCCACGCTGAGCTACGTCATCTCACGAATCGGCCTCAAGCCGCTGCGTCGCCTGTCGAGCGACGCCGAACGCCTGTCGCCCAGCAAGCTGTCGCAGCGCCTGGGCACCGAAGGCCTTCCGTCCGAGCTCGAGGGCCTGGCCACCGCCTTCAACGGCGGGCTCGATCGCCTGGAGTCGGCCTACCAGCAGCTGGAGGCCTTCAACGCCGACGTCGCCCACGACCTGCGCACGCCGCTGACCAACCTGATCGGCCAGACCCAGGTCGCGCTGTCGCGAGAGCGCAGTGCCGACGAGCTGCTCGACACGCTGGAATCCAATCTCGAAGAGCTGGACCGCCTGCGCACCATCGTCAACGACATGCTGTTTCTCGCGCGTGCCGATCGCGGCGAGACCGCGCGCGACCGCGTGGAGGTCTCGTTGGCGCAGGAGGTGGCCAAGACGCTGGACTATCTCGACTTCGTGCTCGAGGACTCCGGCGTGCACGTGACCATCCGCGGCGACGCACGCATCGCTGCGGAAACCTCGCTGCTGGGCCGCGCGATGACCAACCTGCTCGTCAACGCCGTGCAGCACAGCGAGCACGGTGCCGACATCGTCGTCGACATCCGACCCGATGGCGGTGATGCGCGCATCGCGGTGGCCAATCCGGGACCGCAGATTCCGCTCGATCACCTGGAGCGCCTGTTCGACCGCTTCTACCGCGTCGACAGCGCCCGCAGCGGCAGCCACGACAATCACGGCCTCGGCCTGGCCATCGTCAAGGCCATTGCGCACATGCACGGCGGCAGCGTGTTCGCCTCGTCGGCCAGCGGCATCAATACCTTCGGACTCACGCTGGCGGCGACGCGCTGAGACGCCGGCCTGAGCGCCGCAAAAGGGGCCGCGATCGCGGCCCCGTTTGCGTTCAGAGCGTAGCACTCAGTCGATGAACAGCGTCGCCGGATGCTCCAGCAGCTCCTTGAGCCGGCGCACGAACATCGCGGCGTCGAAGCCATCGACGATGCGGTGATCGAAGGACGACGACAGGTTCATCATCGTCCGCACCACGATCTGGCCGTTACGCACCACCGGGCGCTCCACCATCGCATTGACGCCGACGATGGCGACTTCGGGCGCGTTGATGACGGGCGTGGTCACCACGCCCCCGAGCTTGCCGAGGCTGGTGATGGTGATGGTCGAGCCCGACAGTTCCTGGCGCGTAGCCTTGCCCTTGCGCGCGGCATCGCTGACGCGCGCGATCTCCTTGGCCACCTGCCAGGCATCGAGGCGCTGCGCATGATGCACGACGGGCACCACGAGACCGTTGGGCGTCTGCGTGGCGATGCCGACG
>JALRLM010000427.1 GCA_023254435.1 Hydrocarboniphaga sp. | reverse complement strand
TGACGAGTTCGACACCGCTGATGAGCAGGGCGAAGAAACAGAACGCCGTGATCCAGTGCGTGAAGCGGACCAGCGGCGAGTGCCGGACAACGGAAGTCGCGGAAGAAGGCACCACGGGATCTTAGCACGGCTGGAGCGGCGGTTTCGCCGCCATCAACAGCAACAGCGCGCCGAGCATCCAGGCCGGCATGCAGTTCGACGGCGGCGATCTGCTCGATGTGCTGGGCGTGCGCGTGGTCGAGGGGCGCTATTTTCGTCCCGAGGAGTTCATGGTCATCGATCCGCAGACCTCCCGCGACACCGCGCCGGTGGTGCTGGTGACGCAGGAGTTCGCGAAGAAGATGTGGCCCGATGCGCCCTCGGCCGTCGGCAAGACCTTGTACCTGGGCAACACGCCGGATTCGCCGGCCCTGCAGGTGATCGGTGTCGTCGGCCGCCTGCAGACGCCGTGGGCGCAGGTGCGCGAGGCGCATACGTTCTCGGTGGTGTTTCCCGAACGCCTGCTGCAGCCGTACAACTACTACGTCGTGCGCTTCAAGCCCGGCGTCGGCGATGCCGCGCGCCAGAGCGTGCTCGACACGCTGGCCAGGAACGATCCCGATCGCGTGACCAGCAAGGGCCTGCAGTCGTTCGCCGAAATGCGCGCCTCCCGCTATCGCGGCGAGCATGCGGTGGCGGGCCTGCTGATCGCGGTGACGGCTTTTCTGCTGCTGGTCACGGCCAGCGGCATCGTCGGCATGGTCAGCCTGTGGGTGAACCTGCGCCGCAAGCAGATCGGCGTGCGCCGCGCGCTGGGCGCCACGCGCGTCGACATCGTGCGCTACTTCGTCACCGAGAACCTGCTGATCACGTCGCTGGGTGTGATCGCCGGCGTGATCGCCGCGCGCCTGCTCAACGCGCTGCTGATGCGCAGCATGTCGCTGCCGCAGTTGCCCTGGGAAGGCCTGGCGCTGGGCGCGCTGGCCCTGCTGGCGCTGGGGCTGGTGTCGGTGATGGGCCCGGCGCTGCGCGCTTCGCGACTGTCGCCGGCCCTGGCGACGCGCAGCGTCTGAGGCTTCGAGCAGCCCCGGGCCGCTGGTCGCGCGCCCGGGGCTGTTCTACGCTTCGGCTCCACTTTCCGCCGCGCTGCCCGAGCACCGCATGGCCGCCACCGTTCTGATCGTCGACGACAACCGCGCCGTCTGCACCGCGCTCGAAGTGCTGTTCGCGCTGCACGGGCTCAAGACGCAGTCGCGCTACACGCCCGAGGATGCGTTGCGCTTCATCGACGAGGAGGACGTGGACCTGGTGATCCAGGACATGAACTTCGGCGCCGACACCACCTCGGGCGAAGACGGCATCGCGCTGTTTCGCGCGATTCGCGAGCGCGACGCCGATCTGCCGGTGATCCTGCTCACGGGCTGGACGCATCTGGAACATGCGGTGGAGCTGATGCGCTCGGGCGCGGCCGACTACCTGGGCAAGCCCTGGGACGACGCCAAGCTCATCACCACGGTGCACAACCTGCTCAAGCTGCGCCAGGCCACGCGCGAGAACCAGCGCCTGCGTTCGGCGCGCCGCGCCGTGCGCACGCGCGTGGCCGGGCAATACGACCTCGCCGGCCTGGTCTACGAGAGCGATGCCATGCACGAGATCGTCACGCTGGCGACGCGCGTGGCGCATGCCGACGTGCCGGTGCTGATCACCGGGCCCAACGGCGCCGGCAAGGAGAAGATCGCCGAGATCGTGCAGGCCAACTCGACGGTGGCCGACGGCCCCTTCATCCGCGTCAACGTCGGCGCGCTGCCGCCCGAACTCATGAGCGCCGAGCTGTTCGGTGCCGAGGCCGGTGCCTACACGGGTGCGCAGAAGGCGCGCGTCGGCCGTTTCGAGGCCGCCGACGGCGGCACGCTGTTTCTCGACGAGATCGGCACGCTGTCGCTCGAAGGCCAGGTCAAGCTGTTGCGTGTGCTGCAGACCGGGCAGTTCGAGCGCCTGGGCAGCACGCAGACGCGCAGCGTGAAAGTGCGCGTGGTCAGCGCCACCAACGCCGATCTGCGCGCGGCCATCGCCGCCGGCACGTTTCGCGAAGACCTCTACTACCGTCTCAACGTGATCGAGTTGCGCCTGCCGCCGTTGCGCGACCGGCCCGACGACGTGCTGGTGACGGCGCGCGCGTTTCTCGACGACGCGCATCGCTTCAGCTTCGAGGCCGAGCGCGCTCTGCTGGCTTATCCCTGGCCCGGCAATGTGCGCGAGCTGCAGAACTGCGTGAAGCGCGCCTGCCTGCTCGCGGCCGGCGAGATCATCCAGCCGCGCGAGCTGGGCCTGCCGGCCGTGGTCGAGAAGGCCGTCGAGATTCACGGCGCGCATCAGCTGCCCGAGCCCGATCGCGAAACCCTGCAGGCCGTGCTCGCCCGCAGCGGCGGGGTGATCGCCAACGCCGCGCGCGAGCTGGGGCTGTCGCGGCAGGCGCTGTATCGGCGCATGGAAAAGTTCGGCTTGCACAAGAGCGAATCGGCCGGCGGCGAAGCGCACTGAGCGTCCAGGCGTGCGGACGATCTCGCTCGAGGGCAAGACGCTGGCGGTGGCCGCCGCACTGGTGGTCGCCAGCGCGCTGACCGGTGTCTGGCTGGCGCACGAGATCGGCGACACCGTAGTGGCGATGCTGGTGACCTGCCTGCTGATCCTGCCGGTGACGCTGCTGGTGATCCGCCGCTTCATGAAGCCGGTAAGCCGGCATCTGCAGGCGCTCGTCGACGGCGTGTCGTCGCTGCGCGATGGCGATTTTTCGGTGAGTCTGGCGGTGCGGCGGCGCGACGAGCTCGGCGAGCTCGTGGGCGTCTACAACGCCGTGGGCGAGATCCTGCGCGCCGAGCGGCAGAACCTCTACCAGCGCGAGCTGCTGCTCGACACGGTGATCCAGTCCTCGCCGCAGGCGCTCGTGCTGACCGACGAGGCCGGGCACGTGCTCTACGCCAATACCGCGGCGCGGCGTCGCTTCTGCGACGGCCGGCGCATGGAGGGCCTGCTGTTCGAGCGTGTGCTCGACGGCGTGCCGCGCTCGCTGCGCGAGGCCGCGCTGTCGGAGCTCGACGGGCTCTACACGGTGGAGGTCGAAGGCAGCGAGCCCGAGATCCTGCATGTCACGCGCAACGAGTTCCGCCTCAACACGCGCGGCCACCGGCTCTACCAGTTCAAGAGCCTCACGCGCGAACTCACGCGCCAGGAGCTGGCGACCTGGAAGAAAGTCATCCGCGTGATCAGTCACGAGCTCAACAATTCGCTGGCGCCGATCTCGTCGCTGGCGCATTCGGGCCGGCTGGCGGTGCAGGCCCAGCGCAGCGATCTGCTGGGCGACATCTTCGAGACCATCGAGGAACGCAGCGCGCGGCTCAAGCAGTTCCTGGAGAACTACGCGCGCTTCGCCAAGCTGCCGCAGCCGCGCCACGAGAGCATCGAATGGGCCGCGTTTCTGCAGCGTCTGCAGCATTCGGTGCCGTTTCGACTCGATGCCGCGCCGCCGCTCGAGCCGGTGCGCTTCGATCGCGCGCAGATCGAGCAGGTGCTGATCAACCTGATCAAGAACGCGCACGAATCGGGCGGCCCGGCCGATGAGGTGGCGCTGTCGGTGGAAGCGCAGCCCGAGGCGCAGTTCCTGATCCGCATCCTCGATCGCGGCCCCGGCATGTCGGAGACCGTGCTCGCCAGTGCGCTGCTGCCGTTCTATTCCACCAAACCCGACGGCACCGGCCTGGGCCTGACCTTGTGCCGCGAGATCATCGAGGCCCATGGCGGCCGCGTGTCGCTGGCCAATCGCAGCGGAGGCGGGCTGGAAGTGCGGCTGTGGCTGCCGTCCGCGATGCCCGGCGCCGCCGTCGCGCGATGACGCCGGGCGCGGGCGTCGACGCCGCGTTCAGGTACGGTTAGGAGCGCACGGAAAAAACTTCGCACCAGCGCCACTGGTGGCGTTCGACTTCACACAGGGAGTGGAACATGAAGGGATTCGGCATCGTACTGATCATTCTGGGCATCCTCGGCTTCGTCTTCGGCGGCGTCGTGCTCAAGCGCGACAAGAAGGTGGCCGACATCGGCCCCATCGAGATCGAGAAGGAGGAGAAGAAGGCCATTCCGGTCACGCCGCTGGCCTCGGGCGCCATTTTGGTCGCCGGCATCGCCTTGCTCACCATCGGTGCGCGCAAGGCCTGAGCGAACAGGCTCATCGGCAATGAAGCAAAAGGCCCGCAGTCGCGGGCCTTTTGCTTATCCCTGCCGTTTCAATTGCTGCCGCTGCAGCCGGTGCCCGGACACACGGTGCTGAGCGTCAGCGTGTAGGCGGTGCCGCCGGCGCCGAGCAGCTCCTGCACCAGCACGGTGTAGGTGCCGGCCTTGGGGTCGCTCACCGTGGCCGACAGGCTGCCGTCGCTGCCCGGCGTGCCGTCGCTGGCGATGCTGGCGCCGTCGGGATCGAGCACGTCGATCTGGAACACCGCGGTCGGCGTGGCCGGCACCAGGTTCACACCGAGGCTGTCCACGCCCGGCGTCGCCGCCAGCGTGTAGGTGTAGCGGTGGAAGCCGAATTCCGGATCGCTGCCGCAACCCAGGCACACGGCCGGGGTGGTCAGCGTGCCGCCGTTGTTGGTGAACTGGGCGACCTGCGTGGTGCCGGGTCCCGGAATCACCGGGCCGCTGACTTCGGGCTCGGGCTTGGCGCGACCCAGCGCGCCGGCGATGGCGCCCAGCGCGTCGACGTAGCCGTAGCCGACTTCATAAGGCTCGTAGGCCTCGCCGGCCGCGTCGCTCATGGGCGTGGCCGTGGTGGTGATGAGTCGGTACACGTCCTCGAAGCTCAGCGCCGGATTGGCCTCCAACAGCAGGGCGATGACGCCGGCGATGTGCGGCGTCGCCATCGAGGTGCCCGAAATGGTCGCGTAGGCCGGGTAGTCCAGGCGCGGCGTCGGTGTGGAGTTGAAGCCGTTGATGGCGCGCGAGGCGGTGATGTTGACGCCCGGCGCGGTGATGTCCGGACCCGCAGCGGCGCCGTCGGGCGTGCCGCGCGACGAGAAGTCGGCCAGGTGGAACTGGCGATCGCCGGCGGCGACGCCGATGGCGCAGGGGTTCTGCGCGTCGTCGCTGATGGTGTCGTCGTCGGGGCCGGAGTTGCCGGCCGCGAACACCGGCACGATGCCGGCGTCGTGCAGCGCTTTGATCGCGAGCGCATCCGGGCTGGTCGGATCGAAGCGGAAGCCCGTACCCGTCGCCGGACCATAGGAATGGTTGGTGACGCGGATGTTGTACTCGTCCTGGATCTCGAGCACGTAGTCCATCGCTTCGAGCGTAAAGAAGTAGGGCGCGCCGACTTCGACCGCGATGCCGACCACGATGGCCTCGGGCGCGACGCCGACGAAGCGGCCATCGGACATGGTGCCGTCGCCGGCGATGGTGCCGGCCAGGTGTGTGCCGTGGCCGTTGACGACCTCGGTGTTGTCCAGCGGCACGGCGGTGGTGCCGACCATGCGCACGTTGTGCTGGACCGCCTTGAGATCGCCCTGTGTGGTGTCGATGCCGGTGTCGATCACGGCCACGCCGATGCCCTTGCCGGTGACGTTGAGCGTGGGCGAGGCGAAGGCCTGGCGCGCGGCGTTGACGCCGATCAACGGCACCGAGCTGTCGAGCGCGAAGGCGCGCGGATGGTCGCCCCAGATCGAGATCAGCGGCAGGCCGCGCAGGGCCGTGCGCAGCGTTTCCACGAGCGGAGCGGTCACGCTGGCCAGCGGAATGCGGATCGAGTTCAGGTGCTTGAAGCCGTGCATCGCGGCCAGCGCATCGGCGGGCAGCAGCGTGCCGGCGCGCAGGCGGACCAGCGCGGCATCGCGGCCGGCGGCATCGGCGAAGCTCAGGATCAGGCTGCCCGGCACGCCCAGGCGCAGGCCCGGGTCGATGGTGGCAGTGTCGGCGCTGGCGTTGGCGGTCACGCTGGCGAAGGCGGCTTCGCAGGCGCTGGTTTCGCCGCTCGGCGGCGGCGTGGTCGTTTCGCAGGCATCGCCCACGCCGTCGCCGTCGCTGTCGGCCTGGCTGGGGTTGGGCGTGGTCGGGCAGTTGTCGTCGTCGTCTGGAATGCCGTCGCCGTCGCTGTCCACGGGCGCTGGGGGCGGGGTGGTTTCGCAGGCGTCGCCGACGCCGTCGTCGTCACTATCGAGCTGATCGGGGTTGGCGGTGTCGGGGCAGTTGTCGCTGCTGTCCGGCACGCCGTCGCCGTCGCGATCGGCCGGCGGCGGGGGCGGCGGCTCGGGCGTGCTGTCGCAGGCATCGCCGACACCGTCGCCATCGCGGTCGAGCTGGTTGGCGTTGACCACCGTGGGGCAGTTGTCGCGGTCGTCGGGAATGCCATCGCCGTCGGTGTCGGCGGCGACCGTCGGACTGCTCGGATCGCAGACGTCGCCGAAGCCATCGGCGTCGGCGTCGGCCTGGTCGGGGTTGACGATCTGGCTGCAGTTGTCGTCGCGATCGACGATGCCGTCGCCGTCGGTATCGAGGTCGGAGGCTCCGTCGGAGCTGCAGGCGGCGATGCCCAGCAGCAGGATCAGGGCGAGACTCTTCTTGAGCAGCGGCGCTTCGAACATGACGACACTCGGCAGGCTCGACGGTGCGCCGGCCGCGGGCAGCCGAAATCGCTGCCTCCCCTTGGGCCAGCGAATCCGTTCGAAATGGGAACAACCCGCCGAACCTGGCGAGTCGTTCATAAGCTAGCGACCGGAACGACGGATGACACTAGGGACTTGCGCCCAGCCGGCCGGCAGGAGATTACGAGCCCGGCGTTCCTGCCTCCCATGCGGGGCAGCGCCGCCCGGGCGCCGATATACTCCGCGGCCCTCTTTCATCCGGCAGGAGCGATCGGTGGCGATCCCATCCCAGGCGGGCCGCACGGGCGAGCGTCTGCAGCGCGGCATCGACGCGCTGGGCCTGAGCCTGCCCGACGACGTGTCGCCGCGCCTGCTGGCCTATCTGCAGGAACTCGAGAAGTGGAACGCCGCCTACAACCTGACGGCGATCCGCGATCCGCTGCAGATGGTGACGCGGCACCTGCTCGATTCGCTGGCGCTGCTGCCGCTGATCGGCGCGGGCCCGGTGCTCGACGTCGGCAGCGGTGCCGGCCTGCCGGGCCTGGTGCTGGCCATCGCACGGCCGGACCTGGCCGTGGCCACGCTCGACTCCAATGGCAAGAAGGCGCGCTTCATGCGTCACGCCGCGCGGGCGCTGGCGCTGGCCAACGTGCAGGTGGTGGAGGCGCGGGTCGAGGATCACGAGGTCGTCGGCGGCTACGCCCAGATCATGAGCCGGGCCTTCGCCAGCCTGGCCGATTTCGTCGCCGGCACGCGCCATCTGCTCGCGCCGGGTGGTCAATGGGTCGCCATGAAGGGCAAACTAGAGAGCGCGGAAGTGTCGGCTCTGCCATCCGGATGTCGGATCGCGGCGACCCATCGCCTGCAGATCCCGGGCCTGCACGAAGACCGGCACGCCCTCATTCTCACCGAAGCTCCATGACCTACGTCATCGCCGTAGCCAATCAGAAAGGCGGGGTTGGCAAGACCACCACCTCGATCAATCTGGCCGCCTCGCTGGCGGCGACCAAGCGCCGCGTGCTGCTGGTCGACCTCGACGCGCAGGGCAACGCCACCATGGGCGTGGGGGTGGACAAGTCGGCCGTCACCGTCTCGGCGCGCGACGTGCTGCTGGAGCAGGCGCCGCCGGCCAGCGCCATCCAGTACCTGCCCGAGCTGGGCATCTCGCTGATGCCGGCCAACGGCGACATGACCGAGGCCGAGATCAAGCTGCGCGACGTCGCCGCCGGCGATTTCGCGCTCAAGACCGCACTGGCCGAAGTGGCCGCGCACTACGACTACGTGATCCTCGACTGCCCGCCGGCGCTGTCCAAGCTCACCGTCAACGCGCTGGTCTGCGCCGACGGCGTGCTGATTCCGATGCAGTGCGAGTACTACGCGCTCGAAGGCCTGTCGGCGCTGCTCGACACGGTCGGCAAGATCAAGCGCGTGATCAACCCCAAACTCGAGGTCGAAGGCCTGCTGCGGACCATGTTCGATCCGCGCAACAACCTGGCGAACGACGTGTCGGCGCAGCTGACCACGCATTTCCCGGACAAGGTCTATCGCACCATCATCCCGCGCAACGTGCGCCTCGCCGAAGCGCCCAGCCACGGCCTGCCGGTCATGCTCTACGACCCGCAGAGCACCGGCGCCAAGGCTTATCTGGCGCTGGCCGGCGAAGTGCTGCGCCGCCACGACGGCGGCCAGATGCGCCTCAACGCCTGAGTCGAGATCCCAGATGAGCGTCAAGAAAAGAGGCCTCGGCCGCGGACTGGACGTGCTGCTGAGCAGCGTCAACACCGCCGCCGCCCCTGTCGAAGCCGGCGAAGAACTGCGCGAACTGCCCGTCGACCTGCTGCAGGCCGGCAAGCACCAGCCGCGCCGCCACTTCGATAGCGAGGCGCTCGAAGAGCTGTCGAACTCCATCGCCGCCCAGGGCGTGGTCCAGCCCATCGTCGTGCGTCCGGTCGGCGACGAGCGCTACGAGATCGTCGCCGGCGAACGCCGCTGGCGCGCCGCCAGGATGGCCGGCCTCAAGACCGTGCCGGCCGTGGTCCGCAGCCTCGACGAGCGCGGCGCCATGGCCGTGGCCCTGGTCGAGAACATCCAGCGCGCCGACCTGAACCCGCTCGAAGAAGCCGTGGCGCTGCAGCGCCTGATCGACGAATGCGGACTCACGCACGAGCAGGCCGCCACCGCCGTGGGCCGCAAGCGCGCCAGCATCACCAATCTGCTGCGCGTGCTCGAACTGGGCGAGGAAGTGCAGGGCTGGGTGCGCGAAGACCGGCTCACGCTGGGCCACGCCAAGGCCTTGCTGGGCCTGCAGGGCGAGGCGCAGACCGCGCTCG
>JALRLM010000424.1 GCA_023254435.1 Hydrocarboniphaga sp. | reverse complement strand
ACAAGTGCCCGAATACCCCGCGTGGCCAGAAAGTCGGCCCGAATGGTTGCCCGCTCGACAGCGACGGCGACGGCGTGCCGGACGACATCGACCAGTGCCCGAACACCCCGCCGGGCCTCAAGGTTCTGCCGGATGGCTGCGCCCCGGTCGGTGACTGCCGCAAGCCGCGTCCGGGTGAGCCGGTCGATGCCCGCGGCTGCGCCCTGGATCGCCGCTTCGTGCTGCGTGGCGTGAAGTTCGAGTTCGACTCCGACCGCCTGCTGCCGGAATCCAAGGTCATCCTCAAGGAAGTGGCCGAGACGCTCGCCGCCTATCCGCAGATCAAGGTCGACGTGGAAGGTCATACCGACTCGATCGGTACCGATGCCTACAACCTGGGTCTGTCCGAACGCCGCTCGATCGCCGTGCAGCAGTTCCTCGGCGCCAACGGTGTGGATACCAAGCGTCTGCGTCCGGTGGGCTACGGTGAATCGAGCCCGATCGACACCAACGACACCGAAGCCGGCCGCGAGAACAACCGCCGCGTCGAGTTCAAGGTGACGGAAGGCTAAGGTCTTCAAGACCTAGACAGGCAGTCTCAATCGAGCCCGGCGGAGTGATCCGCCGGGCTTTTTCTTTGCCTCGGGAAGTGGCGCATTGATTCGATGCGCGCGCGAGCTGCGCGAAAGCGGCCGTAGACGGCCTTCGGCAGGGGGCTGCCCCGGGCCTGATGTGATGCAGTTCGCGCTACGACTGCTGGTTAAATCAGCTCAGTTCCAGCCGTCCTTCGTCACGCAGCTTGTCGAGATGGCTCTCGATGTTCTTGCGAGCGTAGGGCAGCAGGCCCGGGGGGATCTGCGTGTAGATCGCGGCCAGCATCTGGTCGACGCTGTGGCCGGTGCGATGCAGTTGCAGCACCTGCTCCTCGCGCGCACGGCGATGGCGCAGGGTCTCCTCCAGGCGGAAGGTGGTGGCAAGGCCCGAGCCGTGCGACGGAAAGATCGCAAGCGGGGCCAGATCGATGATGCGTTGCAGCGACTCGAAGTACTGCTGCATGTTGCCTTCGGGCGAGGCGATGACCACGGTTCCGATGCCTTGTATCAGGTCGCCGACGATGCACCACTCGCGCGTTTCGGGCATCAGCGCGATCTGTCCGTCGTCATGCCCGGGCACCGCCAGCACCAGCACAGGCTTGCCGAGCCAGTGGCCGACGGCCTGGCCATCGCTGAGCAGGCGCAATTCGATGCCGTCGAAAAACGAGGCGCCACGCCGCGCTCGTATGCGCTCGGCCGTGCGCCCGCTCATGAGCATGGGCCAGCCGTAGCGGCGTGCCAGACGTTCGGCGTGCTGGTAGTGGTCCGGATGGTGATGCGTGATCAGCAGCTGATCGACCTGCAGCTCCTCGAGCGTGGCGCACAGTCGCTCGTACTCGGCGTCATCGGCCGGCGAGGGATCGACCGCCAGACGCGGGCCGGGCGGCTCACCGAAGACGTAGCAGTTGGTATGCGTGGCTGGCGGCAGGGTGTGCGAGCGCACCGGAATCATCGTCAGGCCATGAAGCCCATCGATATAGGTCAGGCGTCCTGGATTCGGTTGTGCCGCCAGATCCCCCAGATTCGTGCAGGACGCATCGGCCACCAGCGCGCGGATGCAGCGCAGGGTCGGTACGGCGACGAGAATGCGGCCGGTTTCGTAACGCTGTATCCAGTCTGCCGGTGTCGCCCAGCCGCCACCCGTGGCCTCGCGGCGATCAATGGTGAATTCGGGGCGTCGCGACAGCTTGATGGTGTAGAAGCGCGTATCGAAGCGGCGCTCGACGAAGGGCGGCGTGATCGCCCGGCCGCATTCGGTGATCGAGTCGAGCGTGCCGTCCTGGGCGGACAGCACCAGATCGAAGCCGAGCTCCTCGCGCAGTTCGCGCACCAGAGCCCACATCAACCGACGATCGTGGGTGCCGAGCACCGGGGAGTCGAAAGCCGGGCCGTCGGCATCTTCGGGATCGACCTTGCCGCCCGGAAAAGCCTGGTAGCCCGCGAAGGTCGAGAGTGCCGGATGTCGCTCTACGAGGAACAGCTTGCCGTCGTGAATCAGCAGGGCAGTGACGGAATCGATGAAGGCGGGCATGCGGGCACTCCTCGTGAGCCGCGTGGTCGCGGCTCTGGGGTTCTCGGTCTGCGCATTGTAGAAAGCCTGAGCGACCGGGCCCGGCCGATGTGCTCAGGTTCTGACGAGGGGCGTGTGCCCGGCTCTTGCTCGACGTTTGAAACCGTCCTTGTCCGATTCGCGGACGATTTCATCGATCCAGTTGCCCGGCGCCGGAACGGGACGGGCACGCTGATTGAGGGCCGTGACGGGCTCCAGTGCGGCTTGTGAGAGGACGGCGGTGCGGCGTGATCGCATGATCCTATCCAGACGAAACGAGTCTGCAGTTTCGAAGCCCGCTGTGACTCCGGACTGAACTCAGGCGCTTGCGCCGCCCGGCTCCTTGTTGGCAGCGCCGAGTACCTCGAGCAGTTCGTCGAGCATCGGCCCGCACTGGCCGGTCATGAGCGCGAACTCGGCCTCAAACAGGCGCTGTGGGTCGTCGCCCGGAGACTCCTCGGCCTCGTCCATGTCGAGGAACTTGAGCTTCTTGATCTGCAGCTTGGCGTCGACGACCAGTGACAGCCTGCCGTTCCAGGTCAGCGCCAGGCGGCTCGTGCTCATGCCTTCTTCGAGGTGACGACGAATCTGCTGGGCTTCGAGGCTGTGGCGGACGTAGCGGACCACCGACTTGGCGGCGTCCGTAGTCGTGAGCTCGCACTCCTCGCCGAGGTCGAAATGGCCCGGCGCGCGATGCGCCGTCAGCCATTCGGTGAGTTTCTGCGCCGTGGAGTTCTCGGTCTGTGGCAGCGACACGGGCAATTCGCCCAGCGTGTCGCGCAGATGCTCTACGAGCGCTTCGGCGCGGGTCGCCGACGAGGTGTCGACGATCAGGCGCCGGGCATTCGGGTCGATCCAGGCGCGCGTCACGCTGCGACGCGAAAAGGCGCGCGGCAGCAGTTCGGAGGCGACCTGATCCTTGATGTCGCGCAGAATCTTGCGACCCGGCTTGAAGCCCTTGAGCTTTTCGAACTCGGCGGCGCGCTCCTTGGCTGCCTCGTTGAGCACGGACGAGGGCAGCAGCTTCTGCTCGGTGCCCAGCGAAATCAGCAGATGACGCTCCATGCCCTGCACGAGCTGGCCGTCGTCCAGCACCTGCACCCAGCCACGGCTCTCGGTGCTCATGGCGCTGCAGGGCAGCAGCGGCCTTGCGGCGAGACGCTCTTCCAGCTCAGCGGCCGGCAGTGTCCAGTCCTGATCGAGATGGTAGATCTGAAGATTCTTGAACCACATGGCGGCTTGGGGTCAGCGACGGGGCCGCGCATGGTAGCGACTCCGCCGCATCGATGCAGGCCGGGACAGGCAGGCGGCCGTGGTGGCCGCCGCGGCGCTCAGGTGGCCGCCGCCTCCACCGTCGAGTTCAGCGTGGGCAGGCCGTCGGCGTGCTTGCCCTGGCGCTCGTAACGCTCGGCCAGAAACCGGGCGCAACGTGCCTCGCTCTCCGGGCCGCGCAGCAGGGCCTTGGCGAATACCGCGACATAGCTCTTGTCGACCACGCCGCCGCAGGCCGCGATCTCGGGCTCCAGCAGCTTGTAGAGCTTGACCAGATTGAAGTACGGCACGCGCGGGTAGAGGTGATGCCCCGCGTGATAGTTGATGTTGTTCCAGAAGAAGCTGTTCACCGGGTTGGAGATCAGCGTGCGCGTGCCGGCGAGCTTGCCGGCCTGCCAGGGCGTTTCGTAGTGCTCGACGACGAAGCGCATGGAGTTGAAGAACGAGAACGTGGCCACCGGCCACAGCCAGACTTCGAGCACGTCCTTGGTCAGTCCGTGGCGGCTGGCCCAGCTCAGCAACGCCCAGGCGAACAGCAGCTTGAGCGTGATCTCGCCGAGGTGGATCGCCCATTCCTTGCGGCCGAAATATTTGACCGGAAAAATGAAGGTGAAGTGCAGGATCGCCAGCACGATGCTGGCCGCGGCATACAGGTAGAACACGATGAAGTCCGCCACGCCGCGCTTGCCCATGGTGAACGAGTCGGGGTCCTGGTAGGAGCGGTTGTACTTGTGGTGCTCCATGTGGTCTTCCTTGAAGGCCACGAAGGTCACCATGACGGGCAACAGGCTGATGACGCCGTAGGCCCAGTTCTGCCACTTCTTGGGAAACAGCGTGTAGTGCGTGGCCTCGTGCATGAAGGTGACGAGGCTCATCCACAGATAGCCCAGGCCGATGTAGCTGGCCCATTCGATGACGGTGCCCTCGTACTGCCAGGACAGCACACCCAGCACGACCATGAGCGAGACGAACAGCGCCATTTTCGCCAGCGTGAGCCCGTTGCGGTAATAGATCAGCGATTGCAGCTGCTCGCGCGTGACGGACGCGGGTTTGTCGCTCATGGGGAGCCGGGACCTCGTTCAGCGAATGGAGAGCCCGTCGTTTGCAAGTTGCAGGCCCATGACAGGACCCTAACGCAATCTACAGGGCTAGGGGAAGCCCGTAAGGGCATCAAGCTGTAACAAACAGCACAACAGCCGGTCACAATCGCCGGACGGTGCTCGACAGCGCTTCAACGGGCGGCTTCGCTCAGCTCTGGACTCAAGAGCCCTGCGCAATGCGCGGCCTGCCTCGCAGCGCCAGGGCGAAGCAGGCCACGCACAAGGCGCCGACGTAATGCGCTGGCGCGGTCTGAGGGCTCCACTGCAACAGCAGGGTCACGATCAGCGGCGTGGCGCCACCGAAGACGGCGTAAGCCAGGTTGTAGGACAGTGACAGTCCGCTGAAGCGCACTGCGGGAGGGAAGGCCTGCACGATCAGCGTCGGAATCACGCCGACCACGCCCACGCACAGGCCCGTGAGGGCGTAAGTGGGCAGCAGCGGCAGCGTGCCGGTCCGCACGCCCAGGTAGAGCGCATAAGCCGTCGCGAGCAGCGCCGGGCTGCCGGCCTGCAGCATCCGCGCGGCGCCGAAACGGTCGGCACCGAGTCCGTAGAGCAGGCAGCCGGCGATCAGGCACAGCGTGGCGGCACTGCCTGCCCGCAGGGCTTCGGCGGCCGGTACCGCGAACAGTTTCTGCAGCAGCGCCGGCGTCATCAGGATCAGCACCACGATCGCCGCCGTCAGCAGCCAGGTCAGCAGCATCGATTGCAGCACCGTGCGCCAATGCGCGCTCAGGACGGCCTTGAGCGGCAGTTCGCGCGACAGCGCCCGGCGCTGACGCAGGGCGACGAAGACCGGCGTTTCGTCGAGCCAGCGCCGCAACCAGACGGCGAGGAAGCCGAACAGCCCGCCCAGCAAGAAGGGCAGTCTCCAGCCATAGTCGAGCACCTGTGCCGGCGACAGCACGGTGTTGACGATGGAGGCCATGGTCGAGCCGGCGAGAATGCCCACGGTCAGCCCGGCCGTGAGCATGCCGCAGGCCAGACCCACGTGCCGTGCCGGCGCATGCTCGGCGACGAAAACCCAGGCGCCGGGAATCTCGCCACCGATGGCCGCGCCCTGCAGCAGGCGCAGCGCAAGCATCAGCAGCGGTGCCGCGACGCCGATATCGGCGTAGGTGGGCAGCAGGCCCATGCACAGGGTCGGCAAGGCCATCAGCAGCACCGACAGCGTGAACATCTTCTTGCGGCCGACGCGATCGCCGAAGTGCGCCATGACCAGCCCCCCGAGCGGCCGCGCCAGGTAGCCTGCCGCGAACAGCCCGAAAGCCTGCAATTGCCGCAGCCAGTCGGGCGTGTCGGGGGGAAAGAACAGCTGGCCGATGGTCAGCGCGAAGTAGACGAAGATGATGAAGTCGTAGAACTCCAGCGCGCCGCCCAGCGCGGCCAGCAGCAAGGTCTTGATGTCGGAGCGACTGAGAGCGCGATCGGCGAGGCGACTCATGCGGGCGGGCGGAGAACGAGCGGAGGGCGAGCGCCCCTATGCTACTGTGCCCCGCCGCAAGACAGCGGCCGCGCACGTCGCGCCGATATCCATTCGAAGCGCCCATGAGCTCCGTTCCTTCCTCGTCGACTTCCGGTTCTGCTTCCGATCGCCAGGCCGATGCCGAAGTGCCCGCTGCGACGGCGCACAAGCCCAGCGCGGTCGCGCTCAAGCATTTGCTGCCGATCCTGCGTCCGTATCGCGGGCGCATCGTGCTGGCCCTGGCCATGCTGTTGCTGGGCTCGGCGACCATGCTCGCGGTGCCGCTGGCGTTTCGCGACCTGATCGACCAGGGCTTCGTCGCCGGCGGCTCGGTGCACTGGCATTTCCTGGCCTTGTTTGGCATCGCGCTGTTCTGGGGCGTCACCGTCGCCGCGCGCTTCTATACGGTGAGCTGGATCGGCGAACGCGTGACGGCCGATCTGCGCAGCGCGGTCTATCGCCGCATGCTGGAACAATCGCCGCAGTATTTCGAAACCACGCGCACGGGCGAGGTGCTGTCCCGACTCACGGGCGACACCACGCTGGTGCAGACCGTGGTCGGCTCGTCGATCTCGATGGGCCTGCGCAGTTTCCTGCAGTTTCTCGGCGGCTTGCTGATGCTGGCGCTGACCAGCTTCAAGCTGTTCGGCATCACGCTGCTGCTATTGCTCGTGGTGGTGCTGCCCATCGTCATCGTCGGGCGACGCCTGCGCAAACTCTCGCGCGAGTCGCAGGATCGCGTTGCCGACAGCTCGGCGCTGGCCGGTGAAATTCTCAACGCCATGCCGACCGTGCAGGCCTTCACGATGGAGCCGCGCGAGACGCGGCGCTTCGACGCCGCGGTGGAAAGCAGCTTCGAGTCGGCGATCCGCCGCAGCCGTACGCGCTCGGCGATGACGGCCGGCATGATCGGTGGCGTGTTCGGTGCCATCGTCTTCGTGCTGTGGCTGGGCGCGCAGTCGGTGACAGCCGGCACCATGACGGCCGGCGAGCTGGCCTCGTTCATTCTCTACGCGGTGTTCACGGCCGGCGGCGTCGGCGTGCTGGCCGAAGTCTGGGGCGACGTGCTGCGCGCAGCCGGTGCCACGGAGCGCCTGAT
>JALRLM010000415.1 GCA_023254435.1 Hydrocarboniphaga sp. | reverse complement strand
CCGTGCCGCATCCACCATCGACCGATCCATGCCGGTTTTCCGTTCCCGACGCCCGTACCTGATTCGCGCCATCTACGAATGGGCGACCGACAACGGCTACACGCCGCATCTGCTCGTGTCGGCCGATTACGAGGGAGTGGTGGTGCCGCGCGAGTACGTGCAGGAAGGTCGCATCACGCTCAACGTGAGCCCGATGGCGGTGCAGAGCCTGGATATTCAGAGCGATCCGATCTGGTTCTCGGCGCGCTTCTCGGGGCGCTCCTTCGACGTGCAGGTGCCCAGCGGTGCGGTGCTGGCCGTGTTCGCGCGCGAGAACGGCGAGGGCATCGTCTTCGGCGAGGTCGAGCCGCCCGATCCCAGCGACGGTGGCCCGCGCGACACGCCGCCGCCCGAAGAGCCCGCCAAGCCCGTGCGCGGCCGGCCGAACCTGCGCGTCGTCAAATAGGCGTTCGCGCCGGAGGCGGCTCAACCGCCGCCGGTCAGCTGGCGTCGAAGGCGTTGCGTATCCATTCGACACGATCGTTCGCGTCCAGCGTCAGCACGTCGAAGCGCACGGCCAGCGTCGCCAGCGCCGGCTGAGTCGCCAGCAGCCAGCGCGCGGCGATGACGATGCGCTGGCGTTTGCGCGCATCCACCGACTCCGCCGCGCTGCCGAACCGCGCGCCGCTGCGCTTGCGCACCTCGACGATGACCAGCGTGTCGCCGCCACGGCCGCGCTCGCGCAGCACCAGGTCGAGTTCGCCGCCCTTGGCGCGAAAATTCCGCTGCAGCAGTTGCAGTCCCTGCGCCTGCAGATGGCGCAGTGCGATGTCCTCGGCGTCGGCGCCCTTCAAGGCGTGGCGACGGCGACCGTCGCGGTCGAGGTGGGCGCGCTGCAGCTGAGCTCGCGCGCGATGCGGCCGTCGCCGGCGACGATCAGCTGGCCGCTGGCGCCGTCCAGTCGATCGCCCGTATGCAGGCTGCCGTCGACGAGCTTGCGGGCGAGGCCGAAGGCGTCGTGGCCCAGCGCCACGAGGCGCGGATAGTCGCGCATCGGGGCGACGTACTGCGCACCGAGTTCGCTGCGCATGAGCGCCCACGGGCCCTGCGTCTGCGTCATCAGCGGCATGTCGCAGACGCTCATGCGGGGCCAGTCGATGCCGCGGCCCTCGTAGATCAGCGAGGTGCTGACGATGGGCAGGTTGCTGGCGCGGTAGAAGCGCAGCTGCGGCAGGATCAGCCGGCTGTCCGTCGGCTTGGCGGCCAGGAACACGAAATCGACGTCGCTGCGACGGCGCGCGTCGAACTCCGACTGCTTGCCGATGACGTCCGACAGCGCCTTGTGGCGCGCTTCGCTGGTGTCGAAGTTCAGCAGTTTCTTGACCACCTTGGACGGGTCGGGCGAGCCCGAGGCGAAGGCCTCGGCGGCCACCACGGTGCCGCCCAGCGCGGTGAACTGGTCACGGAAAGCGATCAGCACACGGTTGCCCCAGTCGCTGCTGGGCACCAGCGCCAGCGCGCGGCGCTGATTCCTTTCGATGGCCTGGCTGGCGGCGGCGCGCGCCTCGTCCTCGGGTGCGAGGCCGAACTGCAGGAAATTGGACGGCACCGGGGTGTTGGCGTCGAGCGCGTTGAGACCCAGCAGCGGAACCTCCGGCGTGCCGAGGCGCGCCAGCGCGGCGACCGACTCCTTGTGCAGCGGGCCGACGACCACGCCGGCGCCTTCGGCGACGGCACTGCGATAAGCGCCGACGGCCTGGCTGGCGTCCGCGCCGGTGTCGTAGACGCGGATGCCGCCGGCCAGTCCGGCTTTCTGCGCGGCCGCCATGAAGCCGTCACGCACCGCTTCGCCCGTGGCCATGTACGGGCCGGACAGCGGCAGCAGCAGCGCATAGCCGCGGCCGCTGCCGGTCTGCAGCTGCAGAGGGGCGTTGTTGAACGGTGCCGGCGCTGCGGCCGGCGGCAGGGGCGTCGGGCCGGCGGGCGGAAAGCCCGTGGCAATGGCGGCGCCTCGCGAGGGATTGCCCGGTGCGGCGGCGACCGCGTTGGCCGTCGGCGTGCTGCGCAGGCCGGCGATCAGGCGTTCGCCCGGATGTCCCGGATAGCGCTTGGACCAGCCGGCATAGTCGGCGATCGAGCCCTGGCGCCAGAGCTGGAACAGTTCCAGCCAGCCGCGCGTGGCGGCATCCTGCACGCGAATCTTGGGCAGGTCGCCGGCTTCGGGCGGATGCTGCTTGAGGCCGTCCCAGATCCGTTCGCGATTGTCGGCAAGGGCCTCGGCGTTGCTGCGCAGATAGCGCTCGCGCAGCACCAGCGAGCGCACCGCCGCCACCGGATCGCCGAGCGCGAACAGCGCGCGCGCGCGCGTGGCCTCGATCGCATCGGCGTACAGCGGCACGTGATCGGAGCCACTGGGCAGCGACTGCAGCGCGGCCAGCGGCTGGCCGCGCTTGAGCAGGATCTGGGCGCGCACGACCTGCGCGCGCGCCATCTGCGGCATCGCCAGCGAATTGGCGGGAATGCGGCTGAGCCAGCTTTCGGCCTGGCTGTCGTTGCCGACGTTGATCGCCGCCTCGGCGGCGGCCAGGGCCTGTGCGGCGGCGGCTTGCGGATCGGCCAGGGCGGCGGACGAAGCCAGCGCCAGGGCCAGGCTCAGGAGCAGGGGAGAGAGCTTGGGCATCACGCGATTATGGCATGGCACCCTCGTGCTCCCGGCGTCCGACGCGGTGCGCGCGTCGCGGGCATAGAATCGCGCCGATGAGCCAAGCCATTGCCGATTCCGTGCCCGATGCCGCTGTTGCGCCGGGCCATCTCTACGTCGTCGCCACGCCCATCGGCAACCTGGGCGATCTGTCGCCGCGCGCGCAGGCGGTACTGCGCGGCGTCGACCGCATCTGTGCCGAGGACACGCGCACTTCCGGCCTGCTGCTGGCGCATTTCGGCATCCAGCGACCGCTCACGGCCGTGCACGAACACAACGAGGATCGCATCACCGCCGAGCTGATCGGCCAGCTCTCAGCCGGGCGCAGCCTGGCGGTGATCTCCGACGCCGGCACGCCGCTGATCTCCGATCCGGGTTTCGCGCTGGTGCGCGCGGCGCGCGAGGCCGGCCTGCCCGTGATCGCCGTGCCGGGTCCCTGTGCGGCCATCGCCGCGCTGTCGCTGGCCGGCCTGCCGACCGATGCCTTCGCCTTCGCGGGCTTTCTGCCGGCCAAATCCAATGCGCGCCGTGAGCGCCTGCGCGAACTGGGTGGGGCGCCGCACACCGTCGTGGTCTACGAGTCCAGCCACCGCATCGCCGACACGCTCGACGATCTGGTTGCCGTGCTCGGCGAGCAGCGCCGGGTCTGCCTGGCGCGCGAGCTGACCAAGAAGTTCGAGCAGAGCGTGGTGCTGCCGGCCGCGCAGCTGCGCGACTGGCTGGCGGCCGACGTCAATCGCAGTCGCGGCGAATTCGTGCTGGTGATCGAGGCCGCGCCGCCCAGCGACGGCGATCGCGCCGAGCACGAGCGCCTGCTGCGCGCCCTGCTCAAGGAGTTGTCGCCATCGAAGGCCGCGCGTGTCGCCGCCGAACTGACTGGGGCGCGCAAGAACGAGCTTTACGCGCTGGCGCTGGAACTGGGCGGCACGGCGCCGGAATGAGCCGGGCCAGCGCCTGTCCGCTCGCCGAGCGATTGGGTATCGCGCTGCCCATCATCCAGGCGCCGATGGCCGGCGTGCAGGGCAGCGCACTCGCGTTGGCGGTGATGCAGGCCGGCGGCCTGGGGTCCTTGCCCGCGGCGGCGCTGACGCCCGAGCTGCTGCGCGCGGAGCTGGCGCGGCTGCGGCAGGCGGGGCGGCCGTACAACGTCAATTTCTTCTGCCATACGCCACCGCTGCCCGATCCCGCGCGGGAGGCGGCCTGGCGCGCCAGCCTGGCGCCGTACTACGCCGAGTACGACATCGACGCGACGGGCATCGCCGCCGGCGCGGGACGCAGCCCCTTCAGTGCCGAACTCGCCGATCTGCTCGAGGACTATCGCCCGCCCGTCGTGAGTTTTCACTTCGGCCTGCCGTCGCCGGCACTGATGGATCGCCTGCGCGGCTGGGGCTCGCGGATTCTGTCCAGCGCCACCACGGTCGAAGAAGCGCTCTGGCTGGAGCGCCACGGCGTCGATGCCGTCATCGCGCAGGGGCTGGAGGCCGGCGGGCATCGCGGTTTCTTTCTGACGCGCGATGTCGGCACGCAGCTGGGGACGTTCGCGCTGCTGCCGCAGATCGTGAGTGCGGTGCGCGTGCCGGTGATCGCCGCCGGCGGCATCGTCGATGCGCAGACCGTCGCGGCGGCATTCGCACTGGGAGCCTCGGGCGTGCAGGCCGGGACGGCGTATCTGCTGTGCCCTGAAACGAGCACCAGCGCCGTGCATCGCGCGGCCTTGCTGGCGGCGGCGCCGTCACAACTGAAGTCGCAAGCGCCGGCCGGGCCGCGATCGGATACGGCCCTCACCACGCTGTTCACGGGTGGCGCGGCGCGCGGCATCGTCAATCGCGCCATGCGTGAGCTTGGCGCGCTGAACAACGCGGCCCCGGCTTTTCCGCTGGCGACCGCCGCCATCGCGCCCTTGCGCGCGGCGGCCGAGCAGGCCGGTCGGGGCGATTTTTCGCCGCTGTGGTGTGGGCAGAACGCCCGTGGCTGTCGCGCCGTCCCGGCGGCCGAGATCACGCGATCGCTGGCGGCGGGCCTGCCGGCCTGATCGAGGCGGCGGGCCTCAGCCGCGCGGCAGCAGGCTGATAAGGGCCAGTGCCACCAGCAGCACGCCCATGGCGCGGTCGATCCAGTGCGACTGCCGTTG
This sequence comes from Hydrocarboniphaga sp., assembly GCA_023254435.1. Taxonomy (GTDB): domain Bacteria; phylum Pseudomonadota; class Gammaproteobacteria; order Nevskiales; family Nevskiaceae; genus Hydrocarboniphaga. The sequence continues at coordinate 381 of JALRLM010000415.1, read as the reverse complement.
CAGGCGCTCACGCAGGGCGACGTGGCCCAGGCTCCAGGCGACGATGCTGAACCAGATCGCCGTGGTCGCGACGATCCAGGCGCCCAGGGCCAGGCGCAGGCTCACCGGCGTGTCGGCGGTGATCGCGGTCGAGCACAGCGCGACGAAGAACATCATCGCCTTGGGGTTGAGCAGATTGGTGGCCAGGCCGACGCCGAAGCTGCGCGCGGCCCCCGGGACCACGGGCTCGCTCTGCGCCGGCGTGCCGCTCGCTGCCACGGTTGGCCGCGAGCGCAGGGCCGATACGCCCATCCACAACAGAAACGCCGCGCCGCCGTAACGCAGCAGCTCGAGCAGCAGCGGGAAGCGTTCCACCACCCAGCCCATGCCGAACATGGCCCA
>JALRLM010000394.1 GCA_023254435.1 Hydrocarboniphaga sp. | reverse complement strand
TTCTTGGCCCGATCGAGCCAGGATGCCGACTCGGGGTTATGGCCACCGCTCTCTTCGCCCTGCAGCGACTGGCCGAACTCGCGCAGCAGCTCGCGCTGGCGTTTGTCGAGCTTGACCGGCGTTTCGACGACGACCGTGCAGAGCAGATCGCCGACCGGGCCGCCGCGCACCGACTTCACACCCTTGCCGCGCAGGCGGAACAACTTGCCCGTCTGGGTCTCCTCGGGCAGCTTGAGCTGGGCCTTGCCGCCCAGCGTGGGGACGTCGAGTTCGCCGCCCAGCGCCGCGGTGACGAAGTCGATCGGCACCGTGCAGTACAGGTCGCTTCCGTCGCGCTCGAAGAACTCATGCGGCTTGACGTTGACCTGCACGTAGAGGTCGCCCGGCCCGGCTCCGCGCTCGCCAGGCTCGCCTTCGCCGGTCAGGCGAATGCGGTCGCCGGTGTCGACGCCGGCCGGAATCTTCACTTCCAGTGTCTTTTCCTTGCGCAGCTTGCCGGCGCCGCGGCAGGGCTTGCAGGGTTCGGTGACCATGGCGCCGCGGCCACGGCAATGCGGGCACGTCTGCTGCAGCACGAAGAAGCCCTGCTGCACGCGCACCTGACCCGAGCCGCCGCAGGTGGAGCACTTGGGCGGCGCCTTGCCGTCGGCCGTGCCATGGCCGTTGCAGCTGCCGCAGTCTTCCAGCGTCGGGATGCGAATGGTCTCGGCCGAACCGAACACCGCCTGCTCCAGCGACAGATCCATCATGTAGCGCAGGTCGGCGCCGCGACGCGGTCCTCCGCGACGACCGCCGCCGCCACCACCGAAGATGTCGCTGAAGACGTCGCCGAAGATGTCGGCGAAACCGCCCTCGCCGAAGCCCCCTCCACCTCCGCCACCACGCGACAGGCCCTCGTGGCCGTGCTCGTCGTAGACCGCACGCTTGTGCGGGTCGGTGAGCACTTCGTAGGCCTCGTTGGCCTCCTTGAACTTCTCCTCGGCCTCGGCACTGCCCGGATTGCGGTCCGGGTGATGCTTCATCGCCAGACGGCGATAGGCCTTCTTGAGTTCGTCATCGCTGGCCTGGCGGCCAACACCGAGCACGTCGTAATAGTCGCGTTTGCTCATCGCCGGGAATCGAAAATCCGGAAACAGTGATCGTCAGTAGCAACAGGCAGCGTTCGTGCCCTGGCCGGGCCGGTGCCACCGATGGGGAGCGGAAAAACGAATCGGGAACCGGCGCCGGGGGGCGACGATTCCCGATCCATCATGGCCGCTGTTCCGGCTGCGCCTTACTTCTTGTCGTCCTTCACTTCCGTGAACTCGGCGTCGACCACGTCGCCATCCTTTCCAGCGCCAGCCGCGCCCGGCGCCGCACCGGCGCCTTCGCCGGCCTTGGCGTAGGCACGCTCGGCGATCTTGCCGGAGGCTTCGGCCAGGGCGCGGGTCTTGGCCTCGATGGCGTCCTTGTCGCTGCCCTTGAGCACTTCGCGCAGCTCGCTGATCGCGGACTCGATCTGCGTCTTCTCGTCGGGCTGAACCTGGTCGGCCAGATCCTTGAGCGACTTCTCGGAGGCGTGGATGAGCTGGTCGGCCTGGTTACGGACCGTGATCAGCTCGTTGAACTTCTTGTCCTCGTCGGCGTGCGCCTCGGCGTCCTTGATCATCTGCTGGATCTCGGCGTCGGACAGGCCCGAATTGGCCTTGATGACGATGGACTGGCTCTTGCCCGTGGCCTTGTCCTTGGCCGACA
>JALRLM010000365.1 GCA_023254435.1 Hydrocarboniphaga sp. | reverse complement strand
CTGGACGCTCGTGCCCGGCAAGCTGCCCTGCGGCCAGTTCCCGAACTCTTCATCACGGCGGAGAACGTGGCCGGTACCGGGCAAAATAAAGGGCTCGACGCCGCAGAGCTTACGTTCGCACTGTCGCAGGTCATCGAGTTGGGTGGGAAGCGAGACGCACGCATCGATGCCGCTAAGGCCGGTCGCATCGGGGCCGGGGTCGATCGCCAAGCTCGTCAGCTCGACGTACTGGCGGAGGTGACGCGCCGATTCATCGCGGTTGCCACTCGCCAAGAGCAGGTTCGTTTGGCAGCAAACGCGGTCCGGCTCGCGGAGGACACCGTCACGGGTTCTGAAAAGCGAGTGAAGGCCGCCAAGTCACCGCACGCCGAATTCGACCGTGCCCGGATCGCGCTCGATCGCGCCAAGCTCGAACAGCGTCAGGCCGAGATAGAACTCGACACGGCCCGCAAGCAGCTCGCAGCCACCTGGGGCGAGTCGCAAACCAGCATTGGCGGCCAGCCCTTCGGCGATGTCACGGCGGACCTGTACACACTGCCCGATCCGGGCAACTACGACTTGCTGGTGACTCAGCTCTCAGCGGGGCCTGACTTCCTGCGCTTTGCATCGAAGCCCGACTGCGCGATGCCGAGCTACGTCTGGCCGCCACCGCACGCAAGCCCGACTTCACGATCGGCGCCGGTGTGCGTCGTCTAGAGGCAACCAACGACGAAGCCTTCGTCGCATCCTTCTCAGTCCCGCTGTTTTCCGCCAGGCGCAATGAAAGTTTTGTCGCCGAGGCGCAGGCCAACCGCGATCTGGTTGATGCGCAGCAACGCATCGCGATGATCAAGGCCAAGACGATGCTCTTTGAGCTATATCGCGAACTCGGCAGCGAAATCCTCGAAGCCCAGACGCTGCGTAACGACATCCTCCCGCGGACGGAAGAAGCGCTGAAGGAAACCGAATACGCCTACCAGCGCGGCCGGTACAGCTATCTGGAGTGGGTCGATGCCCAGCGCGAATACCTGTCGCTACAGGCCGCCCTAATCGATGCCAGTAGCAGCGCGCAAAGCCTGCGCGTGGAAATCGAACGCCTTACCAATGCGCCGCTCAGCGCCGCGCCCTGATACGAATCCGAGAAATCACACCATGAATTCCAAAAAAAACGTCGTCACGTTGTTGCTGCCACTGGCGCTGATCGCCTGCGGCGGCTCTGAATCGGCTCCCGCCAAGCCGGCCACTGAGGCCGAAGCCAAGCCGGGCCATGTGGAGGAAGGCGGCCACGAAGAAGGCGCACTGAAACTGACGCCTGAGCAGATCAAAGCGGTTGGCGTAGAGATCGCAAACGCCGGCGCAGCCACCATTCGCGAAACGCTGCCACTTTACGGTTCGGTTGCACCAAACGCCGAGCGCGTCCGTGAAATCGGCGCGCGCTTCCCAGGCGTCATCCGCAGTGTGAACAAAAAGATCGGCGACACGGTGAAGCAAGGCGATACCCTTGCCACCGTCGAGAGCAATGAAAGCCTTCAGACGTATTCGGTCGTTGCATCGCTACCGGGTGTTGTCACGGCGCGCAACGCCAATCCCGGCGAGCAGACTGGCGAGAAAGCGCTATTCACAATTGCCGATCTTTCGACGGTGTGGGTCGAGCTTTCGCTGTTTCCGCGCGATGTCGCCAAGGTGCGCGTCGGCCAGAATGTGCGGGTCAAAAGCGCGGACGCCGGCCTTTCGACCGATGGCGAGCTGGTCTACGTCGCACCCTTCGGCAGCAGCGCAAACCAAACGCTGACAGCGCGCGTTCTCGTCAACAATGCGGACCGCCATTGGGCACCCGGCTTGTACGTGACTGCCGACGTGACGCTGGCTGAGACCGTGGTCCCGCTCGCAATCCGTAACGAAGCCGTGCAGAACCTGGAAGGCCGCAGCGTGGTGTTCGTGAAAGACGACGATGGCTTCGAGCCCAAGCCGATCAAGGTCGGCCGCGTGGACGATGAAAATAGCGAAGTGCTGCAAGGTATCAAGGCTGGCGACGCCTATGTCACCCGCAACAGCTACATCCTCAAAGCCGAGTTAGGCAAGGGTGAAGCCGAGCACGAAGACTAAGGAGCCCAGCCATGATCGACGCACTCATACGCTTTTCCATCGCCCGCCGATGGGTCGTGTTGTTTCTGGTTGCTGCCGTCGCCGCGGTAGGCATCTTCAGCTATCAGCGCCTGCCCATCGACGCCGTCCCCGACATCACCAACGTCCAAGTCCAGATCAACACCGCCGCACCCGGCTACTCGCCAATGGAGGTCGAGCAGCGCATTACCTATCTCGTCGAGGTCAGCATTGCCGGCCTGC
>JALRLM010000278.1 GCA_023254435.1 Hydrocarboniphaga sp. | reverse complement strand
GCTGCGCGGCATGCGATGCGCGAGCGTCTTGGCGACCACGGCCAGGTCCTCCGACGGCGTGATGCTGAGCGCGTCGACTACGCGCAGGGGCTCGGACACGGTCACGCGCGACTCCGGCGGCACCGCCTTCTGGTAGGCGGCGACGACTTCGTTCATGCGCAGCAGATGATCGATGTCGCCGTCGAGATGATCTAGAAAGATAGCGTTGAGGAACACGCCGCAGATCTGCGACAGCGGAGGACGGCGCAGCTCCGACTCGCCGCCATCGGGCGCCAGTTCGGCACGCAGAAGGTCGCCGGCCGTGGACTGCGAGCGGATGCCGATGGCGAATACGCGCTCGGCGCCCAGGCGGATCGCCGGCGACAGCGGCGCCGTGAGCCGCATGGCGCCGTCGCCGAACCAGGCTTTGGCGCCCGCCGCCACCAGCGGCACCGGCGGAAACACCAGCGGAATCGCCGCCGAGGCGCAGATGTGATCCACCGTCAGATGCGCCTGCAGCGCCACACGGCGGCTCTTGTTCCACAGCGCATGGCCGGGCTGCCCCTGGACGAAGGTGAAGGCACGGCCCGAGTGATAGCCCGTGGCGGTGATCGCCACCGCGTAGAGATCGCGCCGCGTGATGGCGTCGGCGATGCCGTGCAGCGGCAGCGAGCGCGCCAGAAAGTCGCGCAGCGGCGCGGCGTCGAGCAGCGACTGCACGCGCCCGGCGCTGACGATGCCGCCCAGCGCCATGTCGGCCGCCATGCGCGCCACGTTGACGCCCAGCGCCCGCGAATCCACCCGCACGATGTCGCTCATGTGAATCTGCGACCACAGCCGTGCGAGCCGGTCGGTGGCAGCGCCGAAGTCGCTACCGAAGGCCGCGATCGCCGCCCCGTTGATGGCACCGGCCGAGGCCCCGACCACGATCGGAAACGGCGACGGCCGCCGCCGCAGCGCCGGAATTTCGCCCACGCGCTTGAGCACGCCGGCCTGGTAGGCGCCGCGCGCGCCCCCGGCCGTGAGCACCAGACCACTCATGTCGGCCGGCACCGCCAGCCTTCCGAACGCCTTTATTTTCTGCGCCATCGCACGACTCCCGGGCTAATTTCAGCACTCGCCTACACGTGCAGATTCGATGCCGAACGTGAGCCAGATCACAGCATCTCGTCGCGGCAGCCATAGACGCCGCCAGTCGCGGCATACAAACGATATTACCGCCCGCAGCACCTTTCAGATTGCAGAGGCCGCGCCGATAATCCGAAACCGACAACAGCCTCAGGTACAGGTCATCGATGCCGAGCCCCGCGCCGAACTTCGAGTTGCCGACGGCCGAAGCCCGCGTGCTCGACGCGCTGATGACGCCGGTGTGGATCGCCGACCTGCATCAGCTGTGCTTTCTCTGGGGCAACGCGGCCGCGATTTCGTTCTGGGAAGCTCGCGATCAGGCCGACCTGCTGGCGCGCGATTTCAATGCCATGCCGGACTCGCTGCACATGCGTCTGCGCGCCGTACACCATCGCCTGACCGCCGGCGAGAGCGTGGACGAGATCTGGTCCATGCACCTGCCCACGCGCCAATGCCTGGCGCGGGTTCGCCACAGCCCCTATGTGATGCCCGACGGCAGCATCCTGGCCCTGGTCGACCTGCAGGAGATCGGCGAGACCAGCTTCAACGATGAGGAAATCCGCGCGCTCGACAGCTACCGCTTCTCGTCGCAGCTGACGATGATGATGTCGGTCGACGGTCTGGTGCTCGAGGCCAACCCGGCGGCCGTCGACGCGCTGCCGCCTTTGCGCCTGCCCGGCGCCCGCTGGCAGGACCTGTTCGACGCTCACGTCGACGCCCAGGCCATGCTCGACCGCACGCTGCAGGACCGCGCCAATCGCGTCGACGTGGTGCTGCTCGACGGCGACGTGGAGCACTTCTATCAGGCCGACCTGCATCCGGGTGTCGACCCGGTCGGCAACAACGTCGTTATCGTCGCCAACCTGTCCGATCTTTCCGAGCGCCGGCAACTCGAGCAACGCCTGCGTGAAAGCGAGCAGAGCGTGCGCCAGGCCATGGAGCTGGCGCCGGTACCGCTGCTGATCATCTCCGCCATCGGCGGCAACCCGCTCTACGTCAACGCGGCCGGGCTCAAGCTGTTCGACACCACGTCCCGACAACTGCAACGCGACGCCCGCGAACTGCGCCAGCTCAACGCGGTGATGCTGCGCGAGATCCTGCTCACGCTGCAGTCCGGACACTCGTTCGGCCCCAAGGAATTCCATCTGCACACCAGCGCCGAGCGCCAGCTGACCGTGCTCGTGACCAGCGAATCGCTGTCCTTCGACGCCGAGCCGGCGGTGATCCTGAGCCTGGTCGACGTCGACGAACTGCGCAGGGCCGAAGACCGCCTCAATGCCGCGCTCGACCGCGAACGCGACGTCAATCGCATGCAGCGCCAGCTGGTGTCGGTGGTCTCGCACGAGCTGCGCACGCCGCTGGCGGTGATCGACTCGGGTCTGCAGCGCCTGCAGCGCCATCACCAGAACTGGGCGCCGGTGGAGATCTTCGATCGCCTGGCGCAGCTGCGCAGCAAGGTGGAACGCCTGTCCGAACTGGCCGGCAAGCTGCTCGACGCCGCGCGCCTCGACGAGGGCAAGATTCCGTACATGCCAGTCGGCTATCGCTTTCGCGAGTTGCTCGACAAGGTGATCGGCCAGCAGCGCGAGCTGGCGTCGACCAACCCGCTCGATGTCAAGGTCGGCGAGCTGCCGGCCGAAGTGCACGGCGATCCGCAGCTGATCGAGCAGATCCTCACCAACCTGATCGGCAACGCCGTGAAGTACTCGCCACACGGCACGCCGGTGCAGATCGAGGCCGCGGCCACGGCGCAGAAGCTGATGTTCTCGGTGCGTGATTTCGGCCTGGGCATTCCGCTCGAGGAGCAGAACCAGATCTTTCAGCGCTTCTTCCGCGCCAGCACCACGCTGAGCATTCGCGGTACCGGCCTGGGCCTGCACATCACACGGCAGCTCGTGGAACTGCACGGCGGCCATATCGAACTGAGCAGCACGCCCGGCCAGGGCACGCTGTTCGTCGTGCACCTGCCGCTCTGACTCAGGGGCGGCTCAGGGGCCTCTCAACCGTTGTGCTTGTCGAGCATGACGGCGAACTGCTCGATCGACAGCGAGCGCGTGAACAGATAGCCCTGGCCCAGGCTGCAGCCCAGGTTCATGAGCATGTCGGACTGGCCCTCGGTCTCGATGCCCTCGGCCACCACGCTGATGCCCATGGCGCGACCGAGCGCGAGCACGCTGCCGACGATGGCCTGGTCCACGGGCTGGCTTTCGATGGCCTGCACGAACAGGCGGTCGACCTTGATGCTGTCGACCGGAAACGTGCGCAGATAGGTCAGCGAGGCGTGGCCCGTGCCGAAGTCGTCGATGGACGCGTGCACGCCCATGTCGCGCAGTGACTGCATGACGCGCGCGGCTACGGCCAGATCCTGGATCACGGCGGTTTCGGTGATCTCCACCTCCAGCGCCTGCGCCGGCACGCCGGTGCGCTCCAGCGCCACCGAGATGCGGCGCGACAGATCGCTCTTGAGATCGACCCCGGAGATGTTGACCGCGACGACGATGTCGTGACCCTTGTCGAGCAGGCTGCGCAGGCCGGTCAGCGCTTCGACGAGCACCCAGTCGGTGAGCTGGCCGATCAGGCCCAGACGCTCGATCAGCGGAATGAACAGGCCCGGCGAGATCACGCCCAGCGTCGGGCTGCGCCAGCGCACCAGTGCCTCGGCGCCGACGATGCGGCGATCGCCGAGGCGGATCTTGGGTTCGTACTGCA
>JALRLM010000263.1 GCA_023254435.1 Hydrocarboniphaga sp. | reverse complement strand
TCGGCAGCTACGCGCTGGCGCCCAAGGGCGGCAAGCTGGTGGTGTCGATGGACGTGTTCGCCGACTGCCTGGCCGAGAAAGACATCGCGGCCTGCAGCAAGAAGCGCTTCGACGCCGCCGAGAAACCCAAGGCCAGCGGCGTGCTGCACGACAAGCTGTTCGTGCGCCACTGGGACACCTGGGCCACGGGCGCGCGCTCACAGCTGTTCTCGATGGACCTGTCCGGCGACGGCAACCAGGCCAGGCTCGTCAGCACCGGCATCGACGGCGACGTGCCGTCCAAGCCGTTCGGCGACGCCAGCGAATACACCATCACGCCCGACGGCAAGACGGTGATCTTCTCGGCGCGCATCGCCGGCAAGACCGAGGCCTGGAGCACCAACTTCGACCTGTTCCAGGCCAGCATCGACGGCTCGGGCAAGCCCAGGAACCTCACCGCCGACAATCCGGCCTGGGACAGCCAGCCGCTGGTCACGCCCAACGGCCGCACGCTGGTCTACCTGGCGATGAAGCGTCCCGGCTTCGAGGCCGATCGCTTCCACATCATGCTGCGCGACCTGCGCAGCGGAAAAACCCGCGAGCTGGCGCCCAAGTGGGATCGATCGCCCTCGCAGATCGCGCTGTCCGAAAACGGCAGCACGCTCTATGCGGCCGCCGACGACGGCGGCCAGCATCCGCTGTTCGCGATCAACCTGGGCAATGGCCTGATCAAGAAGCTCACCGAGGCCGGCAGCGTAACGGGCTTCGACCTGTCACCCGACGGCGTCGTCTACACCCACAACACGCTCGACAAGCCCGACGATCTCTACCGGATCGGCTGGACCGGCGGCACCACCCAGCTCACGCGCCACAACAACGCGCGGCTGGCCGCCATCGAGATGGCGCCCTACGAGCAGTTCAGCTTCGAAGGCTGGAACAACGAAACCGTCTACGGCTACGCGATGAAACCGGCCGGCTACGAACCCGGCAAGAAGTATCCCGTGGCCTTCATCATCCACGGCGGCCCGCAGGGCAGCATGGGCAACCTGTTCCATTACCGCTGGAATCCCGAGGTCTTCGCCGGCATGGGCTACGGCGTGGTCTTCATCGACTTCCACGGCTCGACGGGCTACGGCCAGGCCTTCACCGACAGCATCTCGGGCGACTGGGGCGGCAAGCCGCTCGAGGACCTCAAGAAGGGCTACGCGCACGCGCTCAAGACCTACGACTGGCTCGACGGATCCAAGTCCTGCGCGCTGGGCGCCAGCTACGGTGGCTACATGATCAACTGGATCGCCGGCAACTGGCCCGACACCTTCTCCTGCCTGGTCAACCACGACGGCGTCTTCGACACCCGCATGATGGGCTACTCCACCGAAGAACTCTGGTTCTCCGAGTGGGAGAACGGCGGCACGCCCTACGAGAAGCCGCAGAACTACGAGCACTTCAACCCGGCGCGCTTCGTCGAGAACTGGAAGACGCCGATGCTCGTCGTCCAGGGCCAGCTCGACTACCGCATTCCGGTCGAACAGGGCCTGGGCGCGTTCACCGCGCTGCAGCGTCGCGGCATCGACAGCCAGCTGCTGTACTTCCCCGACGAGAACCACTGGGTGGTCAAGCCCAACAACAGCATCCAGTGGTACGACACCGTGCAGGCCTGGCTGGCCAGGCACTTCAAGTGATTCCGCTGCGCCCGACTTCGTCTACCCACGCCTAAGGATTCAACGCGATGAAATTCTTCCTCGATACCGCCGATGTCGGCGAACTACGCGAAGCCGCGGCCTCGGGCCTCGTCGACGGCGTCACCACCAACCCTTCGCTGATCGCCAAGACCGGCCGCAAACTCGACTCCGTGGTGCGCGAGATCGTCGAGATCGTCGACGGCCCGATCAGCGTCGAAACCATCAGCACCGACTCCGCCGGCATGATCAAGGAAGGCCTGGAGTTCGTGAAGATCCACAAGAACATCGTGGTCAAGGCGCCGCTCACGCGCGAGGGCCTCAAGGCCACCAAGGCGCTGGCCAGCGAAGGCATCGCGCTGGGTCGGCGGCGGATCACGCTGTCGACCTCTGGCGTCGTGCCCGAGATCGCCCGCGCCGCGACCGAGATCGGCTGCCTGCTGGCCGTCAGTTTTCACGCCACCACGGACGAGGTGCGCGACCGGCTGGTGCCGATCAACAAGCGCTGGAACATCGAGACGCTGCTGGAGGCGCTGCGCGCCTATCCCAACCTGTCGAATTCGGAACGCATCACCTTTGAATACGTGATGCTGGACGAGGTCCGGGGGGCGCTGAAGGGGTAGCCGTCGCCGCGGCGACTCTGAGGGCCTACGCGCGCGAGCGCTGCGCGCGGCGCCAGGCGGCCGGCGGCTGGCCGACCAGGCGCTTGAAGGCGCGCGCGAACGCCGCCTCCGTCTCGTAGCCCACTTCCTGCGCGATCGCCGCGACGGTCGCGTCGCTCTCGCGCAGCAATCCCGCGCCGCGCTGGATCCGCCAGTTCGCCAGGTACTGCATCGGGGGCTGGC
>JALRLM010000252.1 GCA_023254435.1 Hydrocarboniphaga sp. | reverse complement strand
CCGCCGGCGCCGGCCTGGATGTCGAGGAAGCAGTTGCTGGTGTCCTGCTCGCCCGAGAACATGCGCTTGAACTCCATGTCCTCGGCGATGGCGATGAAGCTCAGCACGTCGCGCTCGACACCGGCGATCAGGCTGCTGTCGTTCTCCATCTCGGCGAGTTCGAGCAGCTCTTCGGCGTCGTTCAGACCGGCCGTGACCTTGTCGATCGGCTCGATCACCGCCTCCAGCTTGGCGCGCTCGCGGCCGAGGTTCTGGGCGTATTCGGGTTTATTCCAGACGTCGCTGGACTCGAGCTCGGCGTTGACTTCGACGAGCCGGTCCTTCTTCACATCGTAGTCAAAGATAGCCCCGGAGCGCGTCGAAACGCACTCGCAGGGCCGTAATCTCGCTTTTGATCTGGTTGAGTTCCATGGAAAAGCCCTGGGGCTTCGGTGCCATTTTGAGGGCGCGCAGTATAGCGGCCCCGGTCGCACCGCCGCGAGGGCGTCGTTGATGCTCCCCAGGCCGCATGCTACAAGCCCGGCCGTGCGCCGGCCCGCCCGCCGGCGCCATGCAGCCGCCGTTCAGATCAGGCTCAAACTGCCGGCGCTTTAATGGCACGCCTGCCGGGCAAGCACGACAACAACGACACTTTCAGGGGAGTACCGAGATGATGCGCAACACCGAGTCGGGCCGCCGACTGCACCCGATCTGGGGCGGCCTCGCGGCGCTGGCGATCGCACTGCCGTCCTGGGCCCAGAGCAGCGACAGTGCCGAAATGGCCGCCGCCCAGCCCGTGGCCGAAACCTCGCTGGACTCGACGCTGGCCGCCAACGACGCCATCGGCACGCGCTTCTACATCGCCCCGATGATGAACTTCGTCTACGCCGACCAGTCGCGCGCCACCGATGACGCCTACGGCGCCAGCCTGGCCTTCGGCAAAAAGCTCACGAACTTCCTGGCGCTGGAACTGGGCGGCTACTACAACCGCTACACCACCGATTCCCACGACGGCAACGGCGGCGCCCAGCTCTACGGCGGCGGCCTTGCCGCACTGGTGTCGCCGTTCCCGGGCCTGCGCGATCTGTACGGCGTGTTCTCGGCCGAGTACGGCCGCACCCGCGACCTGCCGGGCACCACGCAGGACTACGACAGCGTGCTCTACGGCGCCGGCCTGGGTTACCTGTACCAGATCACCGACGGCGGCACCGCGCTGCGCAGCGAAGTGCTGTATCGCGTCGATACTCACGACAGCGACGACGCCGCGGGCCACAAGAACTTCGACGAAGTGCTGGTGCGCGTAGGCCTGATGTTCCCGCTCGGCGGCGACAAGCCCGAGACCACGAGCAGCGTGGAAGCCGCCGGCGTGGTGCCGATCGCGGACGACGACAACGACGGCGTCGCCAACGACAGCGACCAGTGTCCGAACACGCCGCCCGGCGCCATCGTCAACGCGCAGGGCTGCGAAAACGACGAGGACGGCGACGGCGTGGTCGATCGCCTGGATCGCTGCCCCAACACGCCGCCCGGCACCGCCGTGAATGCCGAAGGCTGCCCGCTCCAGGCCCCCAAGCCGGCCTGCCGTCCGCCCTCGCCGGGCGAGGCGATCACGCTGGAAGGCTGTGGCGCCGGCGATACCATCGTGCTGCAGGGCGTGACCTTCGAGTTCAACGAGGCGCGCCTGACGGCCAACGCCAGAGCCATCCTCGACGGCGTGGCCGACGCGCTGATCGCACGCGGCGACATCCAGGTGGAGATCGGCGGCCATACCGACTCGCGCGGCAGCGACGACTACAACCAGAAGCTGTCCGAGCGGCGCGCGCAGTCGGTGATGCAGTATCTGGTCGGCAAGGGCATCGCCAGCGACCGCCTGAGCGCCAAGGGCTACGGCGAAACGCAGCCGGTGTCGGACAACAACTCCGACGAAGGCCGCGAGCTCAATCGCCGCGTGGAGCTGAAGATCGTCGGCTGACGAGGTCGCCGCATCGAGCAAACAAAAGGCCCCGCGATGCGGGGCCTTTTGTTTTGTCGGCACTCACCGTGGGGCAGGTCGCGACCCGCCGCTGTGCGGGTATCGCCAACCCGGCAGCGGCGGCGGATATGCCTTGGGCTCACCCACCCGATGGCGCGTGGAAAGACCGCTGCCGGCGAGCGATCAATCCAGCAGATCGACGTTGCGCACCGCGCCCTTGTCCGCGCTGGTCACCAGCTTGGCGTAGGCGCGCAGCGCGGCGCTGACCTTGCGCTTGCGCGGCTCGGCCGGCTTGAAACCCTTGGCCGCCTGCAAGGCGCGGCGACGTTCGATTTCCTCGTCGCTGACCTCGAAACGCACGATGCGGTTGGGAATGTCGATGAAGATGGCGTCGCCGCTCTCCACCAGGCCGATGGCGCCGCCTTCGGCCGCCTCGGGCGAGACGTGACCGATGGACAGGCCCGCCGTGCCGCCCGAGAAGCGACCGTCGGTGATCAGTGCGCAGGCCTTGCCCAGGCCCTTGGACTTCAGGTAGCTGGTTGGATACAGCATCTCCTGCATGCCGGGACCTCCGCGCGGACCTTCGTAGCGGATCACCACCACGTCGCCGGCCTTGACCTTGCCGGACAGGATGGCATCCACCGCCGCGTCCTGGCTCTCCAGCACCACGGCCGTGCCCTTGAACACGAGAATGCTCTTGTCCACGCCCGCGGTCTTCACGATGCAGCCGCGCTCGGCCAGAGTGCCGTAGAGCACGGCGAGGCCGCCGTCCTGGCTGTGCGCGAATTCCTTGCTGCGGATGCAGCCCTTCTGGCGATCGAGGTCCAGCGTGTCGTAGCGCGTGGCCTGCGAGAACGCGACCTGCGTCGGAATGCCGGCCGGGCCGGCGCGATAGAAGCTGCGCACGGCCTCGTCCCTGGTGCGCACGATGTCCCACTGATCGAGCGCTTCGGTGAACGTGGTGCTGTGCACGGTCGGCACGCTGGCGTCGAACAGGCCGGCGCGATCGAGCTCGCCGAGAATCGCCATGACGCCACCGGCGCGATGCACGTCTTCCATGTGGTAATGCGACGACGGCGCCACCTTGCACAGGTTGGGCACCTTGCGCGACAGCCGGTCGATGTCCTGCATGCTGAAATCGATGCCGCCTTCCTGCGCAGCGGCCAGCAGATGCAGCACGGTGTTGGTGGATCCGCCCATGGCAATGTCCAGCGACATGGCGTTGTTGAACGCGGTCTTGTTGGCGATGGCGCGCGGCAGCACGCGGGCGTCGTCCTCCACGTAATAGCGCTTGGCCAGTTCCACGATGAGCCGGCCGGCACGACGGAACAGCTGCTCGCGATCGGCATGCGTGGCCACCACCGAGCCGTTGCCGGGCAGCGACAGGCCCAGCGCCTCGGTCAGGCAGTTCATCGAATTGGCGGTGAACATGCCCGAGCATGACCCGCAAGTCGGGCAGGAGGCCTTTTCGATCTCTTCGACCTCGGCGTCGGTGTACTTGTCGTCCGCCGCCACGACCATCGCGTCCACAAGGTCCAGCGCAATCTCGCGCCCCTTGATCACCGCCTTGCCGGCCTCCATCGGCCCGCCAGAGACAAAGACGCAAGGGATGTTCAGCCGCATCGCGGCCATCAGCATGCCGGGGGTGATCTTGTCGCAGTTGGAAATGCAGACCATGGCGTCGGCACAGTGGGCGTTAACCATGTATTCGACCGAATCGGCAATCAAATCGCGGCTGGGCAGCGAGTAGAGCATGC
>JALRLM010000218.1 GCA_023254435.1 Hydrocarboniphaga sp. | reverse complement strand
TATCCGCTGCCCGAGGCGCAGCTCGATCGCTTCCTGTTCAAGCTGCTGCTCGATTACCCGACGCACGAAGACGAAATCGAGATGGTGAAGCGCTGGGGCAACGTGACATCGCAGCCCGAACTCGGTGCGGTGTCGAGCGGCGAAGAACTGCTGGCCCTGCGCAAGAAGGTCGACGCGGTGCATATCGCCGAGTCGGTGCAGGCCTACATCGTGTCGCTGGTGCGTGCCACGCGCGAACTCGCCGCCAGCGGCGATGCCGGCACCCGGAAGCTGTCCTACGGCGCATCGCCGCGTGCCTGCTTGAGCCTGTACCAGGCGAGCAAGGCGCTGGCCTGGCTGCGCGGCGCGGACTATGTGACGCCGGCCATCGTGCAGGGCGTGTTCGCCGATGTCATGCGCCACCGCGTGGGCCTGACCTACGAAGCCGAATCGATGGGCATGACGGCCGACCAGGTGCTGGCCGACATCCTCAAGAAGATCCCGGTTCCCGAACTCAAGAAAGCGGCCTAAGGCTTCGAGCACGCGATGCGATCCGGCATGAGCCCGAGTCCCGCAGCACCCACGGCGTCGCTGCCGCACGCCTCGCCGGCGGTGCTGCGCCGGCTCGAATGGCGCGTGCGCCACGCGGTCAACACGAGCCTGACGGGCGACTATCGCTCGTCGTTTCGTGGTCGCGGCATGGAGTTCGACCAGGTCGTCAAGTATCAGTGGGGCGACGACCTGCGCGACATCGACTGGAACGTCACCGCGCGACTGGGCGAGCCGTACCGCAAGAAGTTCGTCGAAGAGCGCGAGCTGTCGCTGATCTTCCTGTTCGAGGACAGCCCCGCGTTGCAGTTCGGCTCCTCGGGGCGCACGCGCCGCGACACGCTGCTGGAAATGGCCGGCCTGCTGATGCTGCTGGGTTCGCTCAACCGCGATCGCGTCGGCGTGCTCTACACCTCGCCGGTGACCTCGTGGTTCCAGAAGCCGCTCGCGGGCCACAAGGGCGTCATGCGCACGGCCTCGCGGCTGCTGGGGCAGGAGCCGCCGCCGATCGACGCGCCGTCGGCAGTCGAACCGCCGTGGCAGTTCATGCGCAACATCGCTTCCAAGGGCAGCATCCTGCTGTGGTTCGGTGCCTTCACGCAGGCCGAGCAGCCGGCCGGATGGCGTGCGATGCAGCAGCGCTACCAGACCGTGGGCGTGCGCGCCGACGATGCCTGGGATCTGAGTCTGCCCGAGCGCACCTCGTTCACGGCCTACGATCCGCTCGCGGGTCGGCTGACCTCGATCAACACCGCGTCCTCGGCCGAGCGTGCGGCGCATGCGCGCTGGCGCGAGCGTCGCGACGCCTACTTCTCCGATCTGTTCCCGCAGCACGACGATCGACTCGTGGTGCGCAATACCGACGATACGCTGGATGCGCTGGTGGGCTACTTCCATCGCCATTCGCATCACGGTATCCGGGCCTAAAGAGCACAGAACTCCGATGACAGGCTGGACTTTCCACGATCCCTACTGGCTTGCGCTGCTGGCGCTGCTGCCCGTGCTCGCGCTGCTGCGCCGCCGCCGCTCGGTGGTCGCGCTGGTGGTGCCGGGTGCCAGCGAATGGCATGCGAGCGGCAGCACGCCGGCCGCCGCCTGGCCGGTGCTGTGCGCCTATGCGGGCCTGGCCGCGCTGATCGTCGGCATGGCGCGCCCGCAGGTGCTCAAGCCGCTCGAAGACCATCGCAAGACGGGCTACGACTTCATCATCGCCATCGACCTGTCGACGAGCATGTACGCCGAGGATTTCCAGCGCGGCGACTCGTATGTCAACCGCCTGCAGGCGATCAAGCCCATCATCTCGGCCTTCATCAACGAGCGGCCCGACGATCGCATCGGCATCGTCACCTTCGCCGGCCGCGCCTATACCTTCGCGCCGCTGACCTTCGATCACGAATGGCTGCGCAAGCAGACCGCGCGCCTGTCGATCGGCCTGATCGAGGACGGCACCGCCATCGGCGACGCCATCGGCGTATCGCTCAAGCGCCTGGCCGAAGGCTGGAAGGACGACCAGAAGCCGCGCGAAGGCGCGTTCATCGTGCTGCTGACCGACGGCTCCAGCAACAAGGGCTCGCTCGATCCGCGCCAGGCCGCCAAGTTCGCGGCCGACGAGTCGGTGGCGGTCTACACCATCGCCGCCGGTGCCGAGGGCAAGGTGCCGATGCCGATCTACGACTATGCCGGCAATCGCACGGGCACCGAGATGCGCGAGTCGGACATCGACGTGATGCTGCTGCGCGACATCGCCGACACCACGGGCGGCATGTTCTTCCGCGCCACCGACCAGAACGGCGTCGCCGACGCCTTCGAGCAGATCAACCAGACGGCGAAGGTGGACTTCGATGCCCCGCCGCCGCTGATCAGCCACGAGCTGTTCCCTATTTTCGCGCTGCTGGGTGTCGGCCTGCTGGGCCTGGCGCTGTATGCGGCGAACTACCGTCCCACGCGAGAGCAGGCCGTCGCCTGAGCTTTCGCCCGATTGCGCGCTGGCGCGTGATCGTCCATCCAAGGACCGTTGAATGAGCATCTCCCGTCGCAAGCTGCTCAAGGTGGGCCCTGCCGCCGCGCTCGCCTCCACGAGCGTGGCCGCCCTGGCCGCACCCAAGCCCACGTCATCGCAGAAGCCCATCCGCATCGCGGTGATGAACTTCGCGCACGAGACGGTCACCTTCCTGCCATATGACACCGTCACCGAGGACTTCATCTACGAAGGCTCGCCGGCACGCGGCGATGCGCTGCTGAATTCGGCGCCCAAGGGCTACATCGGCGGTTTCGTCAAGGTCGCCCGCGAGCATGCCAACGTCGAGCTCGTGGGCATCGAGTCGCCGCTGAGCTCCAAGAAGGGTTCGGCCTCGGGCTGGATCACCAAGGCCGCCTTCGATCATTTTCTCGACAACATCGTGCGCGACATCAAGGCCCAGGGGCCGTTCGATGGCGTGTACATGCGCCTGCACGGCGCCATGGGCGTGCGCGACGTCGCCAAGCCTGAAGCCATCATCGCCAAGCGCGTGCGCGAGACCGTGGGCCCCAAGGCTTACATCGCCGGCACCTTCGATCCGCATGGCAACGAGGACGACGAGTTCCTCAAGTACGCCAATCTCGC
>JALRLM010000208.1 GCA_023254435.1 Hydrocarboniphaga sp. | reverse complement strand
ATCCGTAATCGCCAGATACAATAATCCCATCACTTACCTCGCATCAGTCTGCCTCTTGCATCCTGCCTCTTGCATCCTGCCTCAGCGCAGTCGCATCCGGCTATCCGCGCGCCGCCCGGCCTCGGCCATCACCGCCTGCGCCACGTCGGCCTTGCGGCGACTGTTGGTGGACACCGCCACCAGATCGTCGGCGCCGCGCAAGGTGTCGGAGACGAACGAGGTCAGGTTGCCGCTGGGGCCCACTTCGACGAACACGCGATAGCCGTCGGCATAGAGCTGGCGCAGCGTCTCGGTGAAGCGGACCGGATTCTCCCACTGCTGCGCGGCGAGCTCGCGGATCGCATCGGGCTCGCTGGGAAACGCGCCGACCGAGCGCGCCGAATACAGCGTCACGCGGCCGGGCCCGAAGTCGGCCTCGCGGAAGTAGTCGCGATAGGCATCGGCCAGCGGCTTGAACAGCGGCGTGTGGTAGGCGCGGCCGAACGGCAGCTCCTGGCAGATCGCGCCTTCTTCGCTGAGACGCTGGCTCAGGGCCTGCGCGGCCTGCGGCGAACCGAACATGACGATCTGGTTCGGGCAGTTGTCCATCGCCAGCTGCATGTCGCCGGGCTGCGCCAGCAGCGCTTCGCGCATTTCGGCGCGCAGCGCACCGATGGTCAGCAGCGTGCCTTCGACGATGCGGCCTTCGGATTCGAGCTTGCGGAAGATCAGGTTCAGATCGCGCACCGACTCGGCGATTTCTTCGCGCGTCTTGAAGCGGCGCACGCCGCAGGCGGTGACCGCAGTGTTCTCGCCGGTGCTGTGGCCCAGCATGGCGTCGGGCTGCAGCTTGAGATCGGCCAGCAGCGAGTCGATCGCCATGCTCGCCGCGAACACGCTTTCGGCGGCGACGTCCATCTCGTACAGGCGCGCTTCGACGGCCTTGCGCTGCGCCTCGTCATAGCCCGTCGGCGCGGCGAACACGGCCGAGGCACGCGATTCGCGGCCCGTGGCCAGCGCCGTGGTTTCGATGAAGTCGAACCAGTCGCGCACCTGCGGAAACTGCAGGCACAGGTCGGCCAGCATGTTCGGGTACTGCGCGCCCTCGCCCGGGTAGACGAAGCAGACCTTGCCCGGTACCGCGCCGACGCCGTAGTGCATGCCCGAGCGCGTCTTGAACGGCTTGGCGTCGGCACGCTGCAGCTTGTCGATGGCCTGACTCAGCTTCTTGCCGAGATCGCCGGCATCGTCGGCGACGATGGCCAGGCGATGATCGCCCGCGCTGTGCGCGGTGCTGGCCTTGGCGATGCGCGGCAGTTCGACGCCGGCCTCGACGTGCCTGAGCATCGCTGCGGCCTTGGCGGCGAGTTCGGCCGCCGAGTTCGCGGCCAGCAGCACGAGTTCGGTCGGCGCGGGGCGATGCAGCACCTGCACCTGCGTCCTCAAAGGCCCGCGATACTCCTCCATGATCACGTGCGCGTTGATGCCGCCGAAGCCGAAGGCATTGACGCCGGCGCGGCGCGCGTGCGCCTTGCCGTGCACCCAGGGCCGCGTCTCGGTGTTGAGATACAGCGGCGTCTTGTCCAGGCCCAGCGCCGGATCGGGCTCGTCGCAGAGCGTCGGCGGCAGCACCTTGTGATGCAGGGCCAGCGCGGTCTTGATCAGCGAGGCCGAGCCCGAGGCCGGCAGGCAGTGGCCGATCATCGACTTCACCGTGCCGACCGCGATCTGCGGGCCGCCCGCGCGGCCGCCGTAGATGGTCTTGAGCGTGTCGATCTCGGTGCGATCACCGACGTCGGTGCCGGTGCCGTGCGCTTCGATCAGATCGACGGTGTCGGGGTCCAGCCCGCAGGACTCGTATGCGCGGCGCATGGCCAGCACCTCGCCTTCGGGGCGCGGCGTCAGCAGGCCCTTGGCACGACCGTCCGATGCGATGCCGATGCCCTTGATGACGCTGTAGATGCGATCGCCGTCGCGCTGCGCATCGGCGAGCCGCTTGAGCACCAGCGTGCCCACGCCCTCGCCCAGCAGCGTGCCCGAGTGTCCCTTCTGGAACGGCCGCAGCTGCCCGCGCGACAAGGCCTTGATCTGCGTGAACTGCACGTAGAGCTGCGGCGGCGTCTGCGCATGCACGCCGCCCGTGATCATCATGTCGCAGCGGCCCGAGGTGAGCTCGCGCACGGCCTGGTCGAGCGCCATCATGGTCGAGGCGCAGGCGGCGTCGACGATGTAGTTGGGCCCCATGAGGTCCAGGCGATTGCAGATCAGGCC
Source organism: Hydrocarboniphaga sp. (assembly GCA_023254435.1). Lineage (GTDB taxonomy): Bacteria > Pseudomonadota > Gammaproteobacteria > Nevskiales > Nevskiaceae > Hydrocarboniphaga. The sequence continues at coordinate 2,536 of JALRLM010000208.1, read as the reverse complement.
GGTGATGACGTTGGGCGTGAGCTGGCCCACGAGCTCGCCGCTGTACGGCGGCAGCTGCTTCTTGAGCCGCGCGTAGAGATCGCGCAGCTCGGCGTCGGTGAGATCGGGACGCACGGCGCGCACGGCGTCGACGAGTTCGTCGGCGAACAGCGCATGCGCGAGCACGTTGGCCTGGCCGCGATTGGTGTAGGTGCCGCGGCCCAGAATGACGCCGGTGCGCTGGCGATCGAAGTCGCGACCCTGGCGCTGGCCGTAGCCGGCGTCGGTCAGCGCATCGCCGGCATGCTTGAGCGCCAGCAGGTGATCGGGATCGCCACCGTCGGCCTGGCTCGGCATCACGCCGTATTCGGTCGGATCGATCACCGCCAGGTCGCGCAGGAAGCCACCGCGATTGGTGTAGATGCGATCGTTGCGCTGCTGCCAGTGATCCTGGTCGATGAAGTGGCGCGTCCACTCCTCGTCCGCCGGCGCGACCGCGTCGACCTTGTCGAGAATGTTCTGCCAGTAGCGCTGCGCGTTGCCCGCGCCGGCGTAGCAGCCCGACAGACCGATGATGGCGATGTCCAGCGTCGAGCTCATCAGATGCTCTCGCTGCCGATGCGGTTCAGCGCGCTGCTCAGCGTGCTTTCGGCGTCGAGCATGGCCAGGCGCACGCGGCCCTCTTCGTCGACGAACACGGCGTCGTAGCACAGCGCCTGCTCATGCGCGGCCGGCTTGACGCGGAAGCGCAGCGACAGCGGTCCCTTGGGCTTGGGCAGTCCCGGGAATCGCAGCACGCTGCCGAAGCGGCTCGGCAGGGCCGACTGCTGCTTGTGCGTGCGGCCCCAGATCCAGGCCAGCTGCGCGGCCACATCGATGAGGCCCGGGTCGAACAGCCAGTCGCCTTCGGCGCCGATCCAGTCGCGCAGCGAGCTCGGCGACACCATGGCGTCGACGCCGGCCGGCGCCACCGCGGTAATGTCGGTCAGCAGACGGAAGCGTCCGGTGTGGAACAGCATGCGCTCGTAGGTCTGGCGCGGGTCCATGCGCAGGCCTTCGATGGGCAGCGGCACGTCGACGCTCGGCGCTTCGAGATGCTCGACCAGACGCACCGAGGCGCGATACAGCGGCGCCTTGCGCGTCGGGTCGGCAATGTCCACCGTCACCGTCTGTTCGCCGGGGCCGGAATGGCTGGTGGCCTTGGCGCGAATCTCGATCTCGCGGGTCGCGCCGGGCTCCAGCACCACGCCGGCCAGCGTGCGCAGTTCCTGCACCTCGGCCACCTGCCAGCCCGGCCAGCCCTGGCCGACGACCTGCGCCACCCATTCGGTGGCGGCAGCGGCCGGCAGCACCGGCTTGCCGTCGATCATGTGATCGCCGAGATACGGATCGCTATCGAGGCCGAAGCGATGGCTGAGCACCAGCGCGCCGCCCACGCCCATGCGCAGCGCGCCGCGCACCAGCGGATACGGCGACACCGCAGCGGCCGGCGACACCACGTCGACCTCGGAGGCGTTCCACGGACCCTTGCCGATCACCAGCTCGACTTCGTGCTTGGGGCCGCAGGCCAGCTCGCGCAGGAAGTAGCGGCGACCGCCGTCGACCGGAATCGGCTCGATGCCGCGTTCGCGGAACTGACGCTTCACGCCCTCGCTGGCCATGCCGGCGTCCCAGGGCCCCCAGTTGGCGGCGATCACGCGCGTCTCGGGCCAGCGACGCGACAGCGTCCAGGCCAGGCGATTGCAGGCTTCGTTGGCCGAGGCGTAGTCGATCTGGCCGCGATTGCCGAAGCGGCCGGCCACCGAGGTGAAGAACACCAGCAGCTTGAGCGTTTCGGGCTTGAGTTTCTGCGTGAGGATGAAGCTGGAGTCGAGCTTGGTGTTGAACACGCGGGCGAAGGATTCGTCGCTCTTGTCGGCGATGCGCTTGTCTTCGATCACACCGGCACCGTGCAGCACGGCGTCGATGCGACCGTAATGCGCGTAGATGCCGTCGATGACGCCGCCGAAGGCCACTTCGTTGCGCACGTCGCAGGCGAAGTAGCCTACCGTCGCACCCTTGGCGCGCAGGCGCTGCAGATTGCCGCGCACTTCGCGCTCGGTGAGGATCTTCTGTGCCGCACGATCGATCTCGACCGGCTTGGGAGTTTCGCCGCGAGCGCGCGCCTGCTCGATCAGCACGCGCTTGAGCGCGGGCAGATCGGCGGCCGATACCGTGGCGCCGGTTTCCGGTGGCGGTTCGGGCGTGCGGCCGACCAGCACCAGCGTGATGCCGGGCACCACCATTTCCTCGAGCAGTTCGGCGGTGATGCCGCGCGCGCCACCCGTGGCCATCACCACCCAGTCGGCGGCGGGCTGCAGATGCGGCGCGAATGGCGTGTCGGACAGCGCCTCCTCCACCGTCGTCACGCTGTAGCGCGCGTCGCCGGTGTGGCCCGCCTCGACGCAGCGATCCTTTGCGAGCAGCTCGTCGATCAGGTGCTGGGCGATGGTGTCGTCGGTCTGGCCGTTGAAGTCGACCGCGCGCAACGTCGCCTGCGGATACTCGTCGCGCACGC
>JALRLM010000203.1 GCA_023254435.1 Hydrocarboniphaga sp. | reverse complement strand
TCGCCGGCTACGTACTTTTGCGGCGCCAGCACCATCAGCTCCTGGATGTTCAAGGTGCCGAGGTTGAGGAACAGGATGAACATGCCAATCATCAGGAACACGTCACCGACGCGGGTGACGATGAACGCCTTGAGCGCCGCGTTACCGTTGGGCACGTGCTTGTAGTAGAAGCCGATCAGCAGGTACGAGCACAGGCCCACGCCTTCCCAGCCGAAGTACACGAACAGCAGATTGTCGCCCAGCACGAGGAACAGCATGCTGGCGACGAACAGGTTCATATACGACAGGAAACGGCCGTAGCCCGCATCGCCCCGCATGTACCACGAGGCGAACAGGTGGATGAAGAAACCCACGCCCGTGATGACGCCGAGCATGGTCAGCGACAGCGCGTCGAGCTTCAGCGCGAAGGTGGGCGCGAAGTTGCCGACGGCCATCCAGGTCCACAGCAGATGCGTGTAGCTGCCGCCTTCGGGCGGATGCGCGAGAAAGTCGTAGCCGACCACGAGCGCGGTCAGCGCCGACAGCAGCATGCTGCCGACACCGACGGTGGCGGCGGCATTCTCGGGAATGCGGCCGCGCGAGAACGCCAGGATCAGGAAACCGACGAGCGGAAAGACGAAAACGAGCGGGAGCAGATTCAACATTCTCGTCTTACCCCTTCATCGTGCTGGCCGCATCCACGTCGAGCGTGCGGAAGCGACGATAGAGCTGGATCACCAGGGCCAGGGCCACGCAGGCTTCGGCCGCGGCGAGCGACAGCACCAGCGTGAACATCACCTGCCCGTCCGGGCTGCCCCAACGCGCACCGCCGACGATGAAGGCCAGCGCCGAGGCGTTCATCATGATTTCGACCGACATCAGCATGAACAGCACGTTGCGGCGGACGATCAGGCCGGCGAAGCCCAGGGCGAAGAGCGTGGCGGCCAGCAGCAGCCCCAGCTCCATCGGAATGGTGGTCGGAAAGGCGAAAGTGCTCATGATTCCTGATGCCGTCCGAGGTGGTAGGCGGCCACGAGGCCCGCCAGCAGCAGCGTCGAAGCCAGTTCGACCGCCAGCAGATAAGGACCATAGAGCGCAACGCCCACGGCCTTGGCGTCGACGGTCTGGCCGCTGATCGGCGTGAAACCGTTCTGCGGCGTCACCACGAGCACCAGCACCAGTTCGGCCAGCAGGACTGCGGCCAGTACCGCCGGCCCGATCCAGCCCGAGGCCTTGAGCCAGCTGCGTTCCTGGTCGACGGTCTGCTTGCCCAGGTTGAGCATCATCACCACGAACACGAACAACACCAGGATGGCACCGGCGTAGACGATGACTTCGAGCACGCCCGCGAACGGCGCGCCGAGCGTGAAGAACACCATCGCCACCGACAGCAGCGACAGCACCAGGTACAGCAGGGCATGCACCGGATGTGTGTTGACCACCACCATCACCGTCGAGAACAGCGCGACGATGGCGGCGACGTAGAAAGCCCCTACAACGATTGGTTCGATCATTGCGCCCGTTCTCTTACGGCAGCAGCGACTTGATGTCGATGGGCGCCGATTCGTTGAGCGCCTCGCCCTTGCCCTTGCCCTTGATGGCCATGCCGGCCACGCGATAGAAGTTGTAGTCGTGGTACTTGCCCACGCCCGAGATGAGCAGATGCTCCTTCTCGTAGACCAGGTTCTGGCGGTCGTACTCGCAGAGCTCGTAGTCGGGCGTCAGCTGGATCGCGTTGGTCGGGCAAGCCTCCTCGCACAGGCCGCAGAACATGCAGCGCGAGAAGTTGATGCGGAAGAACTCGGGATACCAGCGACCGTCTTCGGGACGTTCGGCCTTCTGCAGCGAGATGCAGCCCACCGGGCAGGCCACCGAGCACAGGTTGCAGGCCACGCAGCGCTCGTCGCCATCGGGATCGCGCGTCAGCACGATGCGACCGCGATAGCGCGGCGGCACGGGCGGCTTCACCTCGGGATAGAGGATCACGTCGCGCGGACGGAACGAGTGCATGAAGATCATGCCGATGGACCGCAGCTGGGTCCAGATACCGTGCAGGACGGCGAAGAAGGATTTCATGGCATCAGGCTCCGAGCCACAGCACGACGGCGGCGGTGCCGATCAGGTTCAGCAGCGACATCGGCAGGCACACCTTCCAGGCGGCGGACATCATGTGGTCGTAGCGCGGACGCGGCAGCGCGGCGCGCAGCAGGATGAACGACGACATGAAGAACAGGGATTTGATCGCGAACCACAGGAAGGGCACGGTGTTCAGGAACGGCAGGTAATCGCCGAACGGCGCTTCCCAGCCACCGAAGAACAGCGCCGTGGTCAGGCCCGAGACCATCACGATGCCGACATATTCACCGACGAAGAACATGCCGAACTTCATGCCCGAATATTCGGTGTGATAACCGGCCGCGAGTTCCGATTCGGCCTCGGGCAAGTCGAACGGCGTGCGGTGCGTGACGGCGACGCCGGCCAGCGCCCAGGTCAGGAACGCGAAGAACTGCGGAAAGATCAGCCAGACGTGCTCCTGCTGCCACAACACGATCTCGCGCAGGTTGAACGTGCCCGTCTGCACCACGATGCCCATCAGCGAGATGCCCATGAACACTTCGTAGCTGATGGTCTGCGCGGTCGAACGCAGGCCGCCGAGCAGCGAGTACTTGCTGTTGGACGACCAGCCACCCAGCATCACCGCGTAGACCGCGAGGCCCGCCGTGGCGAAGAAGAACAGCAGGCCCAGGTCGGCCGAGGCGACACCCCAGTTCGGCGTGATCGGAATCAGGCAGAACGGCAGCAGCATCATGCTCATGGCGATGGCTGGCGCCAGCGTGAACGTGAACTTGTCCACGAACGGCGGCATCCAGTCTTCCTTGAAGAAGATCTTGAGCATGTCGGCGATCACCTGCCCGAGGCCCCAGAGGCCGACGCGGTTCGGACCGTAGCGGTCCTGCCACAGGCCCAGCAGGCGACGCTCGAGCCAGATCATCCAGGCGGCCGAAATCACCAGGCCCAGCAGGATGATCACGGCCTTCACCATCGCCCAGAGAATGTCCCAGACGACCGGCGGCAGCAGCGAGTAGATCTGCTCGATCATCACGCCCCCTTGGTGACGTCGACCGCGGCGCCCGTGGCCACCGTGGGCACGCCGGGCAGCACCGGCAGGCCGACGAGGCCAGCCGGAAAGTCCAGACGAACCTTGGCCGGCAGCGTCACGCTGACATCGCCGACCTTCACAATCGCCTTCGCCTCGTGCTCGATGCCCAGTCGCTGCGCATCGGCGAGCGACAGTTCGACGAAGGGCGCGTTCATGCGCTCGCGAATCGGCTTGGCCTTGCTCGACAGCTCTTCGGAGCCGAAGGTCTGGTACAGCGAGAACGCCACCAGGCCTTGGGCTGCGGTGGCCGCCGCGACCGGCGAATAAGCCAGTTCGGACGCGCCCGGCTTGAACAGCTTCACGCCGGCATCACCGCCCTTGAGCGCGCCGCCGACTTCGTCCTGGAACTTGTTCCAGGACTGCGGGCTGTTCCAGCCCGGAGCCCAGGCATACGGCACCACGGCGGCCGGACGATCCTGACTGCCGACGCCGTTGTAGCCTTCCATCGAGAAGGCCAGGCCCGAGTCCTTGTCCTGCGTCGAGCGCGGCTCGTGCACGAACACGTTGGCGCGCGCGGCGGTACGACCCGACTGGCGCTGCGGCGCACGGTTGATCTTCATGCCCTGCACGCGGAAGCTCGCGTCGGGCGCAGCGGCGGCGATGCCCTTGAACTGCGGCAGCGCGGCTTCGCAATCGGCCAGCACGTCGTCGAGGATCACGTCGTTGCCGTCCTTGAGGCGCGACAGCCAGCGCCAGGACTCGAGCGTGTCGACGCTGCGGTCGTAGTAGGCCGGATCGAAGACCTGGAAGTAG
>JALRLM010000093.1 GCA_023254435.1 Hydrocarboniphaga sp. | reverse complement strand
GGCTTTTGTTCCCGAGCGGTCATTCCCACCTGCGCGGGATTGACGGCTCGACCGGCCAACGGAGCGGCCCGGCGGGCGCGCATTGTCGCAGCAATGTCACCCGGGGGCAGCAGTGCAGCCCTTATACTCGCGCCTCTTTATCGCTGCGTGATGGAGTTTTTGCATGGCACTGGACAAGTCCTGGTTCACCGAGCCGGTCGATAGCACCGGCACCGCGTTCTCGCTCAAGCTCGGCGAGAAGCTGCACGAGGAACAGACCCCGTACCAGAAGATCGAGATTTATCGGACCGAGAGCTTCGGCTACCTGATGACCATCGACGGCTGCACGATGGTCTCCACGCGCGACAACTTCCTGTACCACGAGATGATGTCGCACGTGGCGCTGAACTCGCACCCGAGCCCCAAGACCGTGGTGGTGGTCGGCGGTGGCGACTGCGGCACGCTGCGCGAGGTGCTCAAGCACCCCGAGGTGCAGAGCGCCACGCAGGTGGAGATCGACGAGCGCGTCACGCGCCTGTCCGAGCAGTATTTCCCCGAGCTGTGCACCGCCAACAAAGACCCGCGCGCGACGCTGTTCTTCGGCGACGGCATCCAGTGGATGAAGGACGCAGCGCCCGAGTCGATCGACCTGATCATCATCGACTCCACCGATCCGGTCGGCCCGGCCGAGGGTCTGTTCGGCCGCCGCTTCTACCTCGACTGCATCAAGGCCCTGAAGCCGGACGGCATGCTCGTGCAGCAGTCGGAATCGCCGCTGCTGCACCTGGAGCTGATCAAGGAAATGCACCAGACCATGCGCGTGGCGGGTTTTGCGCAGACTGGGTTGTTCCACTTCCCCCAGCCGCTGTATCCGTCGGGCTGGTGGTCGGGCTCCATCGCCAGCAAGTCGTCGGCCCCGTTCGTGGAACGCCTGGATGCCGGCGCCATCGCCAGGCTCGACACGCTGTACTACAACGCGGCCATCCATCGCGGCGCCTTCGCGGTGCCGAACTACGTCGCCAAGGCCCTCGCGGGCTGAGGTCTCTAGCGCCGGGCGTCCTTCTGGCGCTCGGCGTACAGCAGCTGGGCCGCATTGGGCCGGCAGTAGCGCGCCGCGTCGCGGCGCGTCTCGGCGATCAGCAGACCGGCCTGCGAAGCCGACAGCGCATAGACGTTGCCGTCGGGGTCGCGGCCGAACAGCTGGCTGGCCCCGCGATAGTCCTGCAGCCGGCCGCTGAGCTGGCTGCAGCGTAGCGACACGTCGGCCACGAAATCGGCCGGCACCACGCCGAGCCAGTCGGGCGTCGCCTTGATCTGGCGCTGGTTGATGTAGTCGCGCGTGATCAGCTGGCCCTGCACGCTGCGGTCGTCGTAATGCGTCGCGCCGCTGCCGTCGGTCCATTTGTAGACGCCGCCCGCTGCCGATGACGTCAGCGGCAGCACCGCCAGCGCGGCGGTGCAGAGCATCTTCCGGATGATCGGGCGCTGGCGCATGGGAGTCGGGCGGGTACGGTCATCCGAGTGTGACGGGGCTTGGACACCGGCCGCTGGTCGGGCCTGACCTGCGGATGATCCATGGCGACGACCGGACGTCCGGTGTCGATCCTACAATCGGGCGACCTTCCTTGCCCGGAACCGTGGCATGAGCCTGGGAAAGCTGCTGCTGCGACTGCTGCTGGCGCTCGCCGTCGTCGCCGGTGTCGGCCAGTGGTGGCTGCTCGGGCGCGCCGAATTCGAGGCCCAGCGCCTGGTGGCGCAGTGGCAGGGCTACGGGCACCTGCGCTACGACCGGCTGTGGGTTTATCCCTGGGGCGCGGGCTGGGCACGCGGCGTGAGCTTCGAGCCCACCGGGTTCACGCAGGCCGCACTGGGCACGCCGCTGGGTTATCGCATCGAGCTCGGCGAACTGCGCTTCGATCATCTGCAGGTCGACGACGGCCAGCTGACCGAGATCCGGCTGAAGCTCAAGGATCTCGACCTGCCGATGCAGGATGCCTACCGTTTCCGGGGCCGCATGGCACCGCCTGCGCTGGCCGACCTGGGCTATGAGACGCTGCGCTTCGACGGCGGTCTGCGTCTGCGGCAGACGCCGGGGCAGCATCTCATGCTGCTCGATGGCGACGTCGCCGCCGCCGATTTCGCCCGGCTGCGCTTTTCGCTGCAGCTCGATGCCGATGGCCGGCGCCTGCAGATGGCGCCCGACCAGATCGGCCTGCGCGGGTTGCAGCTCGATTACGAGGACCGGGGCCTGCTGCCGCGCTATCGCCAGTACACGGCGGCCCTGCTCGGCGTGACGGCCGAGGCGGCGGCGCAGGCAATGATCGACAAGCTGAACCAGCGCAGCCTGCGCGAGAACTGGAAGTGGGACGAGGCGTCGAGCCGGGCCCTGCGGGCTTTCATCCGTCGGCCGCAACGCTGTTACATCGAGTTGAGCCCGCCCGGCGACGTGGTGCTGCGCAACCTGTCGCTCTATGCGGTGGGCGACTGGCCGCCCTTGCTGGGGTTCCGCTTTACGCTGGAAGCACCCGCCGCGGTGCCCTGACGCGCGGCGGGCTGTGTATCGGCTGTCGGCCGTGGCCGACTGACGCTCAGACGGCGTCGACGCCCGATTCGCCGGTGCGGATGCGCACGGTCTGACCCAGGTCGTAGACGAAGATCTTGCCGTCGCCGATCTGGCCCGTGCGCGCGGCCTTGGAGATGGCGTCGATGGCGGCGTCGACGGTTTCGGGGGCCAGCGCGACTTCGAGCTTGATCTTGGGCAGCAGGTCGACCGTGTACTCGGCGCCGCGATAGGTCTCGGTGTGTCCTCCTTGGCGGCCGAACCCCTTCACCTCGTCGACGGTCATGCCCTGCAC
>JALRLM010000057.1 GCA_023254435.1 Hydrocarboniphaga sp. | reverse complement strand
AGCGATCGAATTCCACCGACGCGAGCTCGCCGGCGCCGCCGTAGCCGCGCATGTTGTGATAGCTGTAGCCGCTGCCCACCAGCAGCACGCCCTGCTCGCGCAGGCCGGCCAGGGCCGCGCCGGCGGCCAGGTGCAGCGTGGGATCGAGCCCGGCCTGCAAGGACAGCTGCACGATCGGCAGGTCGGCCTGCGGCACGATGAGCTTGAACGGCACGAACACGCCATGATCGAAGCCGCGCTGCGCATCGACCTGGGCCGGCAGCCCGGCCGCGCCCAGGCGCTCGACGATGTCGTGCGCCAGCTCGGGTGCTCCGGGCGCCGGGTACTGCAGCTGATAGGTGTGCGGCGGAAAGCCGTAGTAGTCGTAGATCAGCGGCGGCTGCGCATGCCCGGTGACCCGGAAGTGATCGGCCTCCCAGTGCGCGGAAATCACCACGATGGCGCGCGGACGCTCGGGCAGTTCGGCCGCCAGGCCGCGCAGCCAGGCCTCCAGGCCTTTCCAGACGCCGGGCGGGTTCCAGTCCATGAAGAAGCAGGGGCCGCCGCCGTGGGAGATGAAGAAGGTGGGCTGGCGCAGGGGCTGGCTCATGAAGGCAGGGATCGTGAAGTCGAGCGATCAGCCTAGCAGGCATGGGCCGATGCGATGGCGCAGGACCTGCTTCGCTCGTCGCCTGCCGACCCGCCTGCATCGCCGGCGGCGGATATCCAGTGCGCGGTGTCCCGATGCTTGGAGCGAAAGCGTTCGCATCGGCGCGCGACGGGGAGGATCGCCCCAATCTGCGACGGGGTGGCTGTCATCGGTGCGGGTTTGGTGGAACCTATAGGCCAATCGGCAGGGCTCGACGTCGTGGCCGCACCAGGACGCGAGGGCCTGCCAGTCTGAAAAAGGGGAAGGGGATGAGCATCGCAGCAAGGCTCGCGACGTCGACGCTGGCCTGGGTTCTGGGCGCCAGCCTGCCCGCCGTGGCGCAGCCGCCCGACGAGGCGTCCGTCCTCGACACCATCGCGGTCGAGCCATCCGGTGACTCCGCCGTCGATTCCGCCGCGACGCTCGACGACACCGCCGAGCTCGAAGAGATCGTCGTCACCGCGCAGAAGCGCACGCAAAGCCTGCAGAAGGTGCCGGTGTCGGTCGGCGTGGTCGATGGCGGGCAGCTGGCCGAGACCGGCAACTTCGATGCCGGCGCGCTCGAGAACTTCGTGCCCAACGTCGAGATCGACATCGACGCGCAGGCGCCCGTGATCGGCATCCGCGGCTACAACACCGAGACCGACAACGTCGGCTTCGAGCCGGCCGTGGGCCTGGTGCTCGACGATCTGGCGCTCGGTCGTCCCGAGTTCATCCCCGACGGCATGTTCGACATCGATCGCGTGGAGGTGCTGCGCGGTTCGCAGGGCACGCTGTTCGGCAAGAACACCATCGCCGGCGTCATCAATTTCCGCAGTTTCGAGCCGCAGGACGAATGGGGCGGCATGCTCGCGCTCACGGGCGGCGATCCCGAGCAGAAACGCGCCGAGGCGATGATCAAC
>JALRLM010000561.1 GCA_023254435.1 Hydrocarboniphaga sp. | reverse complement strand
GCCTGCTCGTCTGCATGACCCTGTACACCGAGGCGGCGCGCCAGCGCCGCGTCGCCGAACAAGCGCTGGCGAGCTCCGAGGCCATCGTCGATTTTCTCGACCACGACCTGCTCAGCGGCGCCAATCCGCAGCGCATCGGTGGCGGTCGCGGCGTCACCGTGGCGAGCCTGCTCGACAAGGCCAGCGCCGGCCTGCGACACCGCCTGCAGGACCAGCCCGAGGCCTCGATGCGGCTGGCTCAGACCATCGCCTCGGCCTACCAGAACCTGGGCCTGGGCGAAGAAGGCCGCAAGCTGCTGCTGGCCGAGCTCGACGCGCATCGCGACGCCGACGCGCGACAGCTGCGCGGCCTGCGCTTTCTGCTCGCCGACATCGATACCGAGACCGATCACTACGACGAGGCGCGCCAGCTGCTCGACGCGCTGCTGCAGGAGCTGGCCGACAGCGGCGAGCAGCACGGCGCCTTCGCCTTCGACGTGCGCATGAGCCGGGCCTGGCTGGACTTCGAGCTGGGTCACTACCAGCGCTCGGTCGACGCCTATCACGCCGTGCTCGACGATCTGGCGCGCTGGCGTCCGCAGGATCACGAGGCACGGCTGCACGCGCTGTGGTGGATGAGCGACAGCCTGACCGAGCTGCATCGTCTCGACGAGGCCGACGCCAACCTCGGCGAAGTGGTGTCCGACTACGCGCGGACCTACGGCGAAAACCACGCGCGCTACCTGTGGGCGCGCATGAGCCTGGGCGATCTGCGGCTGTCGCAGCATCGCTATGCCGAGGCCGACGAGATCCTGGCCGACGTCGAGCTGCGCGTGCGCCAGACGCTCGGCGACGGCCACGGCATCGGCCTGTTCGCCACCTTTTTTCGTGGCCTGCTGCGGCTGCGGCAGGGGCTTCCGGGCGAGGCCCTGCCATTGCTCGACTCGGCCTACCGGCTGCGCATGCAGTACCAGGGCAGCGACTTTCATTCCACCTGGCTGGCCGCCAATCGCCTGAGCCAGGCCCTGCTCAAGCTCGACCGCGTCGCCAGCGTCGGGCCGATCCTGGAACCCGCGTATGCCTCGGCCGTGCGCAACTTCGGACTCGACCATCCCTACGCGCTGCGCGTGGCCTCGACGCGCGCGCTGTGGATGCTGCTGCGCGGCGACGTGCCGGCCGCCGCGCGCCAGGTGGACGAGGCGCTCGAGCATGTCGACGCGCGCCTGCCGCCGCAGCATCCGGTGCGCGCCGAACTGCTGTATCGCCAGGGCGAAGTGCGGCTGGCCAGCGGCGATGCCGCCGGTGCGCGCGCGTCGTGGATGGCCGCGGCGTCGATGTTCGACGCCGCCGGCGAGGACGCGGCGGCGACGCTGGCGCGCAGGCTGGCGGCGCAGGCGGATCGTCCCGCCGCGGACTGGCTGGCGCAGTCGGTGCAGCTGCCGCTGTAGGACCTCAGCGGGCGCCGGAGCGCAGAGCTCCGGCGCCTACTCGGTGCAGCTGGTCGAGCCCGGGTATTTCGCCTCGTCGGCCTTCACCACGCTGCCGATCCACTGCTCGATCAGCGCGCTGCCTTCGGCGTCGACCACGCTGCGCGCCAGCGGCGGCATGCGCGCGGCCGGTACCGTGGCCTGGCTGCCGATGCGATAGGCGAGGATGGAGTCGGCGACGTTGGCCGGATGGATGTCGTAGGTTCGGCCGCCGTTGCCTTCCTGGCCCGTCGCGGTCGGACGCTTGCAGATGCCGTAGCTGATGTCGACCGGCCGCAGCGAGTCGAGGTAGAAGCCCGTGCTGGCGGCGAAGCCGCGCACGTTGTGGCAGTGCTGGCAGTTGACCTCGAGCCAGGCCCGCGCACGCGCTTCGATGTCCTCGGCCGAGTTCGGCGTCTGGCCGCCGTCGCCGGGCTTGTTGAACACCGGAATGCGTTCGAGCATCGAGGCGATCTGCCGCGTGTCGACGCCGAGTTCGCTCGGGCAGCCGGCCATCAGGCCGTGGCTGCACCAGTAGGCGAGCTGGTTCTGGCCCGCCACGGCATGGCGGCTCTGGCCGGTGACGCGGCTGCTTTCGCTGGCGTAGGGGCGATTCAGGAAGCGCACCTTGGGTCCGATGGGCGCGGCGCCGGATTCGGCTTCTTCGTTGGAGTGGCAGCTCAGGCACTGATTGGCGTGCGGCACCAGATAGCCCTCGCTGCTCCCCGTGTGGCGCTGGCCCGAATCGACGTCGCTGTGATCCCAGTGCACGCTGGCATGACCGCCGCCCATGGCCAGATGCGCGACGCGCTTGCCGGTGGCGGCGTCGGTACTCCAGACGTAGGGCAGGCCGTCCCAGCGCGCCACGCCCTTGGAGTTGACGCGCTTGATCAGCAGCCGCGTTTCGACGGCGGTCTCGGTGCCGGCAGCCTGATCGTCGAACGAGAAGGTCTTGGCGATGATGGTGCCGGCGGGGAACACGATGGTCGCGTTGGCGCCATGCGTGGCGGCGTCGCGATACACGGCCTTGGTGCCCGGCGGCAGATAAGCGACGCGATACTTCACCGCGTAGTCCGAGAACAGCTTGGTGTTGAGCGAGTAGGGCAGGCCACCGCCGTTGGGCGTGCTGGTCGGGTCCTGCGCATCCTCGAACAGGTGGTACTGGTCCAGCGTCGGGCAGTTGACCGCCGAGGCTTCGAAATTGACCTTGCCGGCTTCGACGCTGGCCTCGCACAGGCGCTCCACGGTCGCCGCCGTCGGCGCCGGATCGAAGTCGCCACTACGTACGAACGGCGGAATCTGCACGGCCGGCAACGGTGTCAGCGTGCGCCCGTAGGCGCTCTGGCAGTCGTGCGGACTCATGTCGAGATCGGCCGGGAACTGCGCCAGCGCGGCCGGATCCAGATTGCTGCTGACGATCAGCTCCAGGCCCTTGGTGCCGTGGAAATTGGAGAACTTGAGGCTGTCGTCGGCGAACTCGTTGTCGGCGTCGATGCACGAAAACCATTCGGGCAGCTTGCGCGGCGCGCCTTCGGCCGCGGTGTCGAACTTGTAGGCGTTGTAGAGGCAGCCCGGGTCGGGCACTTCGTTGTCGTAGAGCGGCTTGCCGCGTTCGTCGGCCGGCACGCGTTCGCCATTGGCCTCGAGTGGGTAGGCACAGTCGGCGTGATAGGTGTCGAGCAGGCCGTCCCAGATGATGTGCGCGCCGCGAAAGCCGATGACGCCGACCTGCAGGCAGCTCAGCAGGTTCTGCGGCAGCAGGCAGGCGGTCTGGTTCTTGAGGCCGACGATGGCCGGCAGGAACTTGGCGACGTCGCCCGAGATCAGGTTCTGCGTGGTCGGCAGCGGCAGGCGGTTGCCGTTGTTGACGAAGCGGTTACCCCAGACGTGCAGGCCTTCGGTGTACCAGTCGATGCGATGTTCGGCCGGGCGCCCCGCGCCTTCGGGGAAGATCTCGTAGCTGGTGTGGATGATGCCGGCGGTGTTGTTGTCGCGGAATTCGTTGTCGAAGATATCGATCTGGTCGTACGACAGCGTGATCATGCCGCTGCCCGAGGGCACGTTGCCGACGATGCCGCCCGAGGTGAAGTTGTAGGTGTTGTTGAGCCGCGCCAGGTTGCCGTGCATGCGCGAGCGGTCGCCGTACTGGCGCAGGTTGTCGAGGTCGTAGATCAGAAAGCCGCCGGTGTTGCACTCGGCGACGTTGTCGGCGTATTCGCCGCCGCGCACGTTCTCGATCTCGAAGCCGAACACGTTGTAGGCCGCGCGGCTGTTTTTGATGATCGCCGTGTTGGTCTGACCCACGTAGATGCCGGCGTCGGACGCACCGACGGATTCGGTGTCGTCGATGAGGATGTTCTCCGAGGCCACCGGATAGATGCCGTAGCGACCCGACAGCTTGCTCACGGTGTAGTCGGGCGATGTGATGTCGCCCAGGGCGTTCTCGGGCGCGCTCGGGTCCTGCGTGGCCGGATCGGTGCAGGCCACGTGCAGGCGATCGGCGTAGTTGGCGGCGGTGATCGGATCGGGGCTTTCGCGGCCACCGTTCGACGACCAGATGGCGCGCACGCGCTGCACCGTGCCGTGATCGACGCTGCGCAGCTCGATGCCGTTGCCGCCGGTGTCGAGCACGGTGAGGTCCTGCACGGTGATGCCGTGCACGTTGACGGCCAGGATGCCTTCGGGCGTGCTGCTGGTCTTGAACGACAGCACGGTGCCGTCGCGGCCGCAGCCGCGCACCAGCACGTCCTCGGTATTGACCAGCTGCAGTGCCGAGCTGAGCTCGAAGTAACCGCACTTGAACTCGATGATGTCGCCCGGCAGCGCCTGCACCATCGCCGCGATCATGTCGGTGGTGGCGTTGGCATTGGGCTCGATCACGAACAGTCGGCCCGTGGGCGTGGGGCCGGGACCGTCGCTGCCACCGCCGCCACCGGGCGCCGACGGCGACTTGCCGCAGGCCGGCAGCAGCGCGATCAGCGCCACGACGGCGATGCGCGCCGCCCGGCGGAACGTCGACCGGGGTTTTCTCCTCGATGCTCGAACCATTCGCCGCTCCCTGTGCGGGCCGGTGTAAACGGCCTCGTCAGGCGAGCATAGCCAAGCCGCGCACCCGGGCCGACGGGAAATCTGGCCTATGCGTGCGGTGTGGCGCGAGACCCGGGCAAGCTCCGCTACCGGGATGAACTCAGCCGCGCAGTTCGCGCTCCAGATCGCCCAGGCGCGTTTCCAGTGCTTCGATGCGCTCGACCAGCTGCGCGATCAGCGCGCTGTTGCCGCCACTCGAAGCCGTCGGCGCCGCGGACTCGATCACCGCCGGAATCGCCGCTTCGCCACACAGCAGATGCGCGTAGCGCACCGTCGACTGGCCCGGCGCGCGCGGCAGCAGTTTGACCATCGGGTGAGCGCGGTCGGACAGATCGTCGAGCACCGCCTGCACGCCGTCGACATCGGCCGGCCCCTTGAGCGGGCCCGCGTTGGCGCGGATCTCGGCCAGCGTCTGCGGACCGCGCAGCATCAGCGCGGCGAGCACGGCGACACCGTCGGTCTTGAGCAGCAATTGATGCTGGAACTGATGCCGCCACTTCACCGCGCGGCTGCTGCTGTCGTCGCGCTTGACCAGGCGCTGCGTTTCCAGCGTGTTGAGCGCGGCACCGGTATCGCCCTCGGTGAGGTTCATCACCGGGTGGCGCGAGTTTTTCTGGTTGGCCGCCAGCATCAGCGCGTTGGAGGTCATCGGGTAGTACTGCGGCGTGGTGATGGACTTCTCCACCAGCGAAGCCAGCACGCGGGCTTCGGCGACGGACAGCAGCAGGGCTTCGGACATGAGGCGGCTCTCTGGAATCGTCTGGGACTTGATGCCCGGATCACGCCGGGCGGGCGCGCATGGTAGCGCCGCTCGGCCGGGGCCGAACGAGTAGTTTTGGCCCTGCCCGCCTACGACAGACACATGACCCACGAAGCCCGCCGACATAGGCATATGCATTGCAGCTGCGGAAAGACAAAGCCTCGTAGCTGGGGCATTGTCACTCTTGGCGATCTTCTGCCATCTCCTTGACGCTCCTCTCTGCAATTGACTTATTAACAGGGGAAATAAACTTTCTTGCTACGGCAGTTACAGCTACCGCCACCAATCCCAGCCAAACGAAATCTGGAAGCCTTACCCCTTGAGTTAGGAGAATTTCCTGAGCCGCAACGATTAATACGCCAATAACCAAAAGCGTAGGGATGGCCTTAAAGAAAACAGCTTTCAAAAGGCCTTTGTTGTTATTTGCAGCCACAGTCTTGCCCCGCTTCAAGTATTTGTTGTGTCAACCCACCTGCTATACCACCCACGGCACCAGTAAGTCCGCCTTTTCCTGCCGCACTAAACGCCGTTGCCCATGACGCTCCGCTTGCCGCACCGAAAAATCCGGTTACTGCACCTCCTGCAAATCCGCCGGCTCCTCCTGCCACTCCTGCTGGGGCACCAGCGTCACTCGCGGCCCACCCCACGAGCGCGCCAAAACCACCTCCTGCAATACTAGAACCGGAAGGATCTGCCATACCTGCAGATGCCGCACCGGCATAACTCACCACTGCGGCGTTGTCCGATATCACCGCGCCAGCAATTCCACCTGCTACGGCGGAATATGTTCCGATAGCTAGCCCTGCCCCTAGATTGCCCGTCAGCAACCCCTGGGAAAGTCCTCCTACGAACCCACCGACGGCACCCGATGCAATCCCGATGGTTCGAGGAGTTAGACACCATAGCAGTCCAGTTGGATCAACCAACGAAACCGGATTCCCGCCGACATAGGCATAGGTATTCAACCCGCCCGCAAGCCCAATGGGATCACTTTGAATATACCGGCCCGTCGATGGGTCGTAGTACCGATGCCAGTTGTAGTAGAGACCCGATTCCGCGTCGTAGTACTGGCCGGGGAATCCCAGGTTCAGACCGCCAACCAGATCGGTCGAAACCTCTCGGTCGAATGCCCGGTTATCGAATGAGTGAGGTGTCACCGTAATCTTTAACCCACCAGTTGAGGCCGTAGGAAAACCATAAATTGGCACATAACCCGCTGCTTCTTTCGCAAGCGAAAGGAGAGCGGAAATGGCGCGCTACAAACCGGTTGATGCGCATCTGACGAAGCTGTTGCCGGTGTGCTTCTCGGA
>JALRLM010000475.1 GCA_023254435.1 Hydrocarboniphaga sp. | reverse complement strand
CCAGTTAACTATCGTGGTTGAAAACCCTCATACGTTTTCACGACCTCAGCCCTTGAGCAACAGCACCCTATACAGGGTCTTTCATCATCGGGGGTGTGGCCAGTCTCATGAGAGTTAGTCGGGAACGGCTGGGCACCGCGCTCCGCGCCGCCATCGCCCTGGCCTTCCCTAATCCCGGGAAGCCGCTGACGGCAGCAGCGGTTCAGGACCTCCTGACCGGGCATGAACTGGGCGGCGCGGTGGCAGCCGCCGCCCTTGGCCGGCGGCTGGATCACGATCTTGACCTGCCCGCCGCTGCCGCCGGCGGCCTGGATACGGCGCTCGTTGACGTTGTAGTGAATGGTCTCGCCGGTCATCTCGTCCTCGCCGCGCGTGACGCGCGCATTGCTCGTGAGATCGACGACACCGCTGCGCGAATCGTAGAACAGCTGCTTGGCACGCGCGGTCACGGGCGGATCCTGCGCACCATCGGCGCCCGGCGCGGCGTCGTGGCGGAGATTGGCGGGCGAGCCGAAGATCTTGGCCCGATAGTCGCCGTCACCGAGCTGCTCGAGCTCGAGCTTGTCGCCATCGAGCTTGAGCGTGTCGGACTCGAGCTTGACGTTGCCGGTGTAGACCATGAGGCCGTTCTTGGCCCAGTCGACGCTGGTCGCCGTGATCGTCACCGGCCCGGTCGGGCGCAGGCGATCGGCCATCTTGTTGTCGTCGGCCTTCTTCGCCTGGGCATCGGCCTTGGGCGCGGGCGGCGCGGCGACGGGCGTCTCGGCGGCTGCCGCAGCGGCGACAGCGGCTTCCTGCGCGTTCGCGGCCATCGGCAGCCCGGCGGCGACCAGCAGGCTCAGGGCCAGCAGCCGACGCTCAGCGCGGGCGCGGGACATATTCCATCCGGACATCACCGAGCAATTGCACCGTCTGCTTCTCCCAATCGGCCTGCAGGCCCTTGGATCGCCCGCTGCGGCTCACACTGTTGAACACGACGCCCTCCTGAGTCTGCAGCTGCCGCTTCACCGGGTCGACCCACAGCTGCGCCATCTGCATCGTCACCGCCTCGCCATCCGGCCAGGCCCCGTCGATGTCGACCGGCCCCTGCATCGAAATCCGCTTTTCGTGCGGCGGCGCGGCGCCCTTGGGCGAGGTCAGATGCCAGGGCGTCTGGCTGATGCCCACCACGGTGACTTCGAGCTGCTCGTAGCGAGCCGACTCGTCGTCGAAGTAGTCGGCGCCGTCGGCCGTCGCGGTGAATTCGCGTTGCCCCTGGCCGTTGAGGCGCGTCCACTCCACACCCTTGAGACTGTAGCGCGGCACCTGCTCGCCGTCGGTCGGCGGTGCGGTATCGGGCTCCATGTCCGGCGAGCCGAACAGCAGCCAGGCGGCCACCATCAGCGGCAGCGCGAGCCAGATCAGGATCGAATTGAGGCGTCCGCCGGGCTTGATCATGGGCGCGCGCTCAGACCTCGATGCCCTGGGCTTCGAGAATCAGGTCGGAGGCCTCGCGGATGGCGCCATCGCCACCCCGATGCGCGCTGATCCAGTGCGCTGCGGCCTTGGCCTTGGGATGCGCATCCGCCACCGCCATCGCCAGGCCCACGCAGCGCAGCAGCGGCAGGTCGGGCGTGTCGTCACCCATGTGCGCGCACTGCTCGTCGGCGAGGCCCAGGCTGGCAATGATCTCGCGATAGGCCGGCAGCTTGTCCTCGGTATTCAGGCGGATGTGGCGCAGGCCCAGAAACTCCAGGCGCCGCTGCATGGCCTCGGACGGACGGCCCGAGATCACCGCCACTTCGATGCCGTTGCGCAGCAGGTTCTTGATGCCGAGTCCGTCCTTGACGTTGACGGCCTTGATCTCCGCGCCATCGGGACCGAGGTAGAGCTTGCAGTCGGTCATGACGCCGTCGATGTCCAGGAACACGCAGCGAATGCGGGCCGCGCGCTCGCGCACCTCTTCGATCATGAGCATCAGACCACTCCGGCGCGCAGCAGGTCGTGCATGTGGATCACGCCCTGCAGGCGCTGTTGGTCGTCGGTGACCAGCAGCGCGGTGATCTTGTGCTTCTCCATGAGCTGCACGGCCTCGGCGGCGAGCCACTCGGGTCGCGCGCTCTTGCCGCCGCGCGTCATCACCTGGTCGATGCTCGCGCTGCGCAGGTCGATCTGGCTTTCCAGCGAACGGCGCAAATCGCCGTCGGTGTAGACGCCGATCACGCGATCGTCGGCATCGACGATGGCGGTCATGCCCAGGCCCTTGTGCGTCATCTCCAGCAGCGCGGCGGTCAGCGAGGTGCCCGGCGCCACGCGCGGCAGGCGCTCGCCGGTCTGCATCAGGTCCTCGATGCGCAGCAGCAGGCGCCGCCCCAGCGAGCCGCCCGGATGCGACAGCGCAAAATCTTCCGACGTAAAACCGCGAGCCTCCAGCAGCGCCACCGCCAGCGCATCGCCGACGGCCAGCGTCGCCGTGGTCGAGGCTGTGGGCGCGAGGTTGAGCGGGCAGGCCTCCTGCTCGACGCCGACG
>JALRLM010000326.1 GCA_023254435.1 Hydrocarboniphaga sp. | reverse complement strand
TGCGCAGCACCCTCCGTGCCACGTAGCGCGGATCGCAGCCACCGTCGAGCATGCGGCAGAGCCAGTACAGCGCCGCATCGGGATCGGAGCCGCGCACGGACTTGTGCAGCGCCGAGATCTGGTCATAGAAGTTCTCGCCCTGCTTGTCGAAACGGCGAAAGCCGCGCCCCAGCAGTCGCTCCAGCAAGGCATCGTCGGTCGCCGCATCGGGGCGATGGCGAGCCTCGGCACGCCAGAGCTCCACCGCCGTCTCGAGCAGGATCAGCGCGCGACGGCCATCGCCGTCGGCGGCGTCGGCCATGCGCTGCAACCAGGATTCGGGCAGCGCATCGGGCGCTTCGCCCAGGCCACGTTCGGCATTGGTCAGCGCGCGTCGCAGCAGGCTGGCGATGGCGGTCTCGTCGAGCGCACGCAGCACGAATACGCGCAGCCGCGACAGCAGCGCCGAGTTGAGCTCGAAAGACGGGTTCTCGGTGGTCGCACCGATCAGCACGATGGTGCCGTCTTCCACGTAAGGCAGCAGCGCATCCTGCTGGCCCTTGTTGAAGCGATGGATTTCGTCGACGAACAGCACCGTTCGCTGCGGATGCAGGCCTTCCAGCGTCTGCCGGGCCTCCTGCGTCGCCTCTCGCAGCTCCTTCACGCCGGCGAGTACGGCCGAGAGGCTGACGAAGCGCGCATCGACGTGATGGGCAACGAGCCGCGCGATGGTGGTCTTGCCAACGCCCGGAGGCCCCCAGAACACCATCGACGGCGGACGACCGGCTTCGAGCAAGGTGCGCAGCGGAGCGCCCGGCCCTAGCAAGTGATCCTGCCCACTGACTTCGTCGATCGAGCGCGGCCGCATGCGCTCGGCCAGCGGCACCGAGGCGGGTCCGACGCGCGTGCCGGCCCCGCGTGAACTCATTCGTTCATCCGCTGCGCGGCACCCGAATCGACCACTTCGACGCCGGCCGGCGGCTTGAACCTGAGCTGCGCTTCATCGACCTTGCCGTTGACCTGGATCTGGGTGAAACCGACCTCGGTGCGGTTGCCGAGCCGGTCCATGAACACCATGCGTTCGGGGGCCCCGCGGGCGAGCCACAGCTCGATGGCCTCGAAGTCGCTGTCCTTGCCGCGCGGCTTCAGGCTCACGCCCTGGCTTTCGCCGCGCTGGCCGATCTCGGTGACCGAAAACTGCTCGGTCAGCGTGGACTTCTGCGCCAGCAGCGCGGCCGGGGTGCCGGTCAGCGCCTCGGCGGCGGGTCGCACGGTGACCTGCGACAGATCCGGATCGTAGAGCCAGATCTTTTGGCCATCGCAGACCATGAGCTGTTCGTAGGGCTGCTGATAACTCCAGCGGAAACGGCCCGGCCGCGACAGGATCATGTCGCCCGAACTGCTGGCGATCTTCTCGCCGCGATCGTTGGTCTGGATCTGCGTGAACTTGGCGCTGACCGTTCGCGTGTCGTTGACGAAGCGCTTGAGCTCGTCCTCGCCTCCCGCGTGAGCCGCCAGCGGCAGCAATGCGGAGAACGTGAGCAGGCAGCGCGTGGCGAAGTTCGAGGACATGAAAGTGACTAAGGTAGGTCGCAAGCCGGCAGCCTGAGGCCGCTCAATGAACCGCAGTTGAATAGTGCAGCAAGTCGAAACCGGCGTCAGTCGGCCGGTCAGTCGCGGCCGCCCGGCGCGAGAATTTCGCGGTTGCCGCCCGGCCCGCTCGGACCGACCAGACCGCTGGCCTCCATCTGCTCGACGATGCGCGCGGCGCGGTTGTAGCCGATCTTGAGCCGCCGCTGCACCCAGCTCACGCTGGCCTTGCGCGTCTCTATAACCATCGCCACGGCCTGGTCGTAGAGCGGGTCGGACTCGGCGTCGTCGCCGCCTTCCACCTGCGGCTTCTCGGTGACCTCGTCGGCCAGGATGTCCTCGATGTAGTCCGGCTCGCCGGTCTGCTTGAGGTAGGCGACGACCTTGTGCACCTCGTGGTCGTCGACGAAGGCGCCGTGCACGCGCGCCACGTTGGACGCACCGATGGGCCGATACAGCATGTCGCCGTGCCCCAGCAGGGTTTCGGCGCCCTGCATGTCGAGGATGGTGCGGCTGTCGATGCGCGACGCCACCTGGAAGGCGATGCGAGAAGGGATGTTGGCCTTGATCAGGCCCGTGATGACGTCGACGCTGGGCCGCTGCGTGGCGACGATCAGGTGGATGCCGGTGGCACGCGCCATCTGCGCCAGGCGTACAAGATTGTGCTCAGTCTGGTCGGGCGCGGACATCATCAGGTCGGCCAGTTCGTCGATCAAT
>JALRLM010000319.1 GCA_023254435.1 Hydrocarboniphaga sp. | reverse complement strand
ACGTGCTGGGCCGGCTGCCGCTGGAGGCGCGCATCCGCGAGCTGGCCGACGGCGGCAATCCCAGCGTCGCGGCCGAGCCCGAGTCGGCCACCGCGCAGCTCTATCGCGACATCGCCTTGCGCGCCGCCGCCCGGCTGGCGCATGGTGCGGTGGAGGCGTTCCCGACCATCGAGATGTCGGACGACTGACGGCCGCGCCCATCGGCCGCCGCGTGTCCGGCGTGGAGACCTGCCGATGAAACCCTGCCGATGAAGCGCCGCAGCCTGCTGCGATCGCTGGCCGCCACGGCGGCCCTGCCGGCCTGGCCGCTGGGTGCGCTGGCCGCCGCGCCGGCCTTCGAGCCGGTGGCGACGCGGCTCATTCCGGGCACGCAGCAGGCGCTGCCCGTGATCGGCCTGGGCACCTCGGGGGCCTTCGACGTCGGCGGCTCGGAGGCCGATCGCCAGCCGCTGGCGGCCGTGCTGGATCGTCTGCTGCAGCAGGCCGGCAGCCTCGTCGATACCGCGCCCAGCTCCGGCAGCGCCGAGTCGGTGCTGGGGGCCCTGCTGGCGGTTGGCGGCCTGCGTCCGCGCTGTTTCCTGGCCACCAAGATCTCGGCCTACGTACCCGAGACCGCCCGCGCGCAATGGCAGAACTCGCTCGCGCGCCTGCGCAGCGATCGCGTCGATCTGCTGCAGGTGCACAGCCTCGTCGAATGGCCGTCCAACCTCGCGTATCTGCGCGAGCTGCAGCAGCAGGGCAAGACGCGCTACATCGGCGTGACCCACTATCGGGACGAGGCGCACGACGACATGGTCGAGGTCGTGCGCCGGCAGAAGCTGGATTTCGTGCAGATCAATTATTCGGTGGTGTCGCGTTCTGCCGAGCGTCGGCTACTGCCGCTGTGCGCCGACCGCGGCGTGGCCGTGCTGATCAATCGCACGTTCGAGGATGGCCGGCTGTTCGCCCAGATCAAGGGCCGGCCGCTGCCGGCCTGGGCCGGGGAGATCGACTGCGCGTCCTGGGGCCAGCTCATGCTCAAGTTCGTGCTGGGCCATGGCGCGGTCACGGCGGCGATCCCGGCCACCTCGAAGCTGAAGAACCTCGAGGACAACCTCGGCGCCGGTCGCGGTCGCATGCCCGACGCGCGCCAGCGCGAGCGCATCGCGGCCCTGTTCGCCTGACCGGCCGGAGCGACTGATTACGAATCCGTCGCTCCGGCTTGGCCCGCGCGGCCGACTGGCTCAGAATGCGCGTCCCGAGCCGCCCGCCGGCTCCCTTCACCGCAGACCCGTATCCCGATGAGCATCAAGTCCGACCGTTGGATCAAGCGCATGGCGCGCGAGCAGCGCATGATCGAGCCCTATGAAGAAGGGCAGGTGCGCACCCACGACGGCAGCCGCATCGTCAGCTACGGCACCAGCAGCTACGGTTACGACGTGCGCTGCGCCGACGAATTCAAGATCTTCACCAACATCAACTCCACCATCGTCGACCCGAAGAACTTCGACTCGAAGAACTTCGTCGACTTCAAGGGCGAGGTCTGCATCATTCCGCCCAACTCGTTCGCGCTGGCGCGCACGGTGGAGTACTTCCGCATTCCGCGCTCGGTGCTCACGATTTGCCTGGGCAAGAGCACGTATGCGCGCTGCGGCATCATCGTCAACGTGACCCCGCTGGAACCCGAATGGGAAGGCCACGTCACGCTGGAGTTCTCCAACACCACGCC
>JALRLM010000305.1 GCA_023254435.1 Hydrocarboniphaga sp. | reverse complement strand
CTCATGGGCGGCGAGGTCGGTGTCGACAGCGAACCCGGCAAGGGTTCGACGTTCTGGGCCACGGCGCGCTTCGGCCGCGCGCGCGACCTGATGCCGCGCATCCAGTCGGCGGAATCGATACGCGGCATGCCCGTGCTGCTGATCGACGACGGCGACGATGCGCGCGAAATCTACGGCGGCTATCTGGAAAGCTTCGGCTGCGCGGTCACGGCGGTCGGCAGCGGCGCGGCGGCGCTCGAATGGCTGGCCGACGGGCGCCGGGTGCCGCTCGTGGTGCTCGACTACCGCATGCCGGGCATGGACGGCTTCGAGACGGTGGAGCGCATCCGGCAGCTGCCGCTGGAGCCTGCGCCGAAGATTGTCATGATCACCGGCTCGGCCGACCCGCACGTGCAGCAGCGGGCCAGGAGCTCCGGACTCGACGGTTATCTGCTCAAGCCCTTGTCGCCGTCGTCGCTGTTCGACTGCGTGGTCGGCCTGTTCGGTGCCGGTTGCGCCCAGGGCGGTGTTTCGCCCGACAACGAGGCCCGCGTGCGGGCCCACCTGGGTGGTGCGCGCATCCTGCTGGCCGAAGACAACGACATCAATCAGCAGGTGGCGCAGGGCATCCTGGAGGACGTCGGCATCCAGCTGGTGATCGCACCGAACGGGCTCGCCGCGCTGCGCGAGGTGCGTCATGCGCTGATGGCCGGACAACCCTACACCGCCGTGCTCATGGACATGCAGATGCCCGAGATGGACGGACTCAGCGCGACGCGCGAATTGCGGCGCGACGCACGTTGCGCCGACCTGCCGATCATCGCGATGACGGCCAATGCGATGGCCAGCGATCGTGAAGCCTGCCTCGCGGCCGGCATGAACGATCACGTCGCCAAGCCACTCGACGTCGATCATCTGTTCGCCACGCTGATGAAATGGATATCGCCCACGGCGGATGCGGTGGAGCCCGTGCCGCCCGTCACCACGGCGACGGCGAACGAGGACCTGCCTCGGCTGCCGGGCGTCGACACCGCGCTGGGGCTCGCCCGCACGGGCGGCAAGCCGGCGCGCTATCGGGACCTGCTCAAGCGCTTCCACGCCGGCCAGGCGCAGGCCACGACGGCGATCGCAGCGGCGATGCAGGCCGGCGACCTCGATCTGGCCCTGCGGCTGGCGCATACGCTGCGCGGGACCGCCGGCACGCTCGGTGCGGAAGGGCTGCAGCGCATCGCCGGCGAACTCGAAGGCGCGCTGAAAACCGGCGATGCCAGCTGGCGCCAGCGCCTCGGCGAAACGCAGGCACAGCTGGGGCCGCTGGTGCTCGCGCTGGGCACTGTCCTTACCGTGCCGGTACGGCCCGATGCCGCTGCGCAGGAGCCGGCCGTATTCGATGCTCAGCTGCTCGACACGCTGGCCGAGCAGATCGCGAATTTCGATTCTCAGGCGACCGAGACCCTGGCGCAGCTGCGGGATGCCTTGGGTTCGAATGCGCCGCCCGAACTCGCCGCACTCGACGAGCATCTCAACGGGTTCGCGTTCGACCAGGCGGGCACTGCACTGCAGGCTTTGCGGGTTGCGCTGGGCGCCGCCCGATGAGTGATTCCATCAACCGGATTTCGAGCAGCGCAGGCTGTCCGAATGGAGCATTCCCATGAGTTCGACATCCGCCGGCATCAAGCCGGTCGTCCTCGTCGTCGACGACACGCCGATGAATCTGCAGGTGGCGACCGGCATCCTGCGCGATCGCTATACCGCGCTGGCCGCCATCGACGGCGCCAAGGCGCTCGACGTGCTGGCCAGGCGGCCCGACGTGGAGCTGATCCTGCTCGACATCATGATGCCCGGCATGGACGGCTACGAGGTCTGCCGTCAGCTCAAGCAGAATCCCGCGACCGCCCGCATCCCGGTGATCTTCCTGACGGCGCTGAGCGCCACCGAGGACGAGAAGCGCGGATTCGAGGCCGGCGCCGTCGATTTCATCAACAAGCCCTTCCAGCCCGAGACGCTGCTGGCCCGCGTCGGTACGCATCTGCGCCTGCATGCGCACGAGCGCCGGCTCGATGCGCTGGTGCAGGAACGCACCGCGCAGCTGGAGGCGAAGACGCAGGAGCTCGAAAGCACGCGCCTGCAGGTGATCTACCAGCTCGGCCGCGCCGCCGAATTCAAGGACGACGACACCGGCACGCATGTGATCCGCATGGCGCATTACTCGCGCCTGCTGGCCGAAGCGGCCGGTCTCGGCAGCGATCGCGTGGAGCTGCTGTTCAAGGCCAGCCCCATGCACGACATCGGCAAGCTCGGCATTCCCGATGCCATCCTCAAGAAGCCCGGCAAGCTCACCGACGAGGAATTCGACGTCATGCGCAAGCATCCGGCCATCGGCGCCGGCATCATCGGCAAACAGGGCTCCGAGCTGCTGGAATGCGCGCGCATCACCGCGCTGACGCATCACGAGAAGTGGAACGGCAGCGGCTATCCGCGCCGCAAGCAGGGCGATGACATTCCGATCGAGGGTCGCATCGTGGCGATTGCGGACGTCTTCGACGCACTGACCTCGAACCGGCCTTACAAGCAGGCCTGGACCGTCGAGCGCACCGTCGAGGTGATGACGCGCGATGCGGGTTCGCACTTCGATCCGGGGCTGCTGCCGAGATTCTTCGAACGCCTGCCGGAGCTGCTGACGATCAAGGCGCAGTATCAGGACGTGCCGGGCAAGACGGCGCTCGAAGACGCCTGAGCTTCTGCGTCGTTGCGGATCGCCGCCCGAGCATCGGCCCGTCCGGTTCGCCCCTAGGCTCGTCTTGTGTGCTTAGCGGAAGTCGCGTGACAGCGACGGCAGCTCCGCGAGCAGATAACTCACGTCGGTGAACTTCTCGACCGTGAGATGCACGATGCTGCCGGTGCGCTGCACTTCGCCGGATACCACGGCGATGCGCGCACCGAGCACGGCTTCGCGGTGATTCTCGATGAAGCGCGGTCTCAGGATCAGATTCACGCTGCCGCTTTCGTCCTCGATGGTCATGAACATCACGCCCTTGGCCGTCGGCGGACGCTGGCGGAACATGATCAGGCCGGCGACGCGAAGTCGCGTCTTGTCGGCCGACTGCGCGACCGCCAGCGCGGTGACCACCTTGCGTGCGGCCAGCCGGGTTCGCAGCAGCGAGAGCGGATGCTGGCGCAGCGACAGGCCCAGCGTCCGATAGTCGTCGAGCACGTCTTCGCCCGGCGACGGTGCACGCAGGTGTTCGTGGTCGTCGTGCAGGCGATCGAGCGGCAGCGCGGTGTCGCGCTGATGTGCGGCGACACTCCAGCGCGCCGCATGGCGGTGGCCGCTGAGACTTTCGAGAGCACCGGCGTTGGCCAGTGCCCGCAGTTCGCGACGGTTCAGCCCGGCGCGACGAGCGAGATCGTCGGTGTGCAGGAAAGGCCCGTCGCTTCGGGCTTCGGCGATGGCCAGACCGGTGGCGGACGATAGCCCCTCGACCTGCAGCAGTCCGAGTCTCAGCGCAGGCTCCGTGTCCTGCTGGCGGGGTTCGAGCGTACATTCCCAGTGACTGTGCTGGATATCCACGGCGCGCACTTCGACGCCGCTGCGCTGGGCCTCGGCTACCAGCATCGAGGGCGGATAAAAACCCATGGGCTGGCTGTTGAGCAGGGCGGCCGTGAAAGCGGCCGGATGATGGCACTTGAGCCAGGCCGAGGCATAGGCCAGATGCGCGAAGCTGGCCGAGTGCGACTCCGGGAAACCGTAGGAGCCGAAGCCCAGGATGCGCTCGTAGATCTGTTCGGCGAATTCGCGTGAATAGTCGTTGCGCAGCATGCCGCCGATGAGCTTGTCCCTCAGGTGTTCGAGCCCGCCCGAGCGTTTCCAGGCCGCCATCGAACGACGCATGTTGTCGGCATCGCCGGGCGAGAATCCGGCCGCGGTGATGGCGATCTGCATCACCTGCTCCTGGAAGATCGGCACGCCCAGCGTGCGCGCCAGGATGCCTTGCAGGGCGGCCGGGTAGTAATCGTCCTCGACGTTGTCGGCAGGCAGGCCGCCGAGCCGTCGCTGCCGGCGTTTTTCGCGTCGTTGCAGATAGGGATGCACCATGCCGCCCGTGATCGGGCCCGGCCTCACGATGGCGATCTGGATCACCAGGTCGTAGAAGCTTCTGGGCAGCAGGCGCGGCAGCATGCTTTGCTGCGCACGCGATTCGATCTGGAACACGCCGACGGTGCGCGCTTCGCAGATCATGTCGTAGGTGTCCTGATCGTCGGCCGGCAGATTGGCGAGCGTGTAGCTTTTGCCCGGCTCGAAGCCGCTCACGAGATCGAAGCACTTGTGCAGCGCCGTGAGCATGCCCAGTGCCAGCACGTCGACCTTGAGCAGTCGCATGTATTCCAGGTCGTCCTTGTCCCACTGGATGACCTGGCGCTCGGGCATCGCGGCGTTCTCGATCGGCACGAGCTCGTCGAGCGGACGCTGCGAGATCACGAAGCCGCCGACGTGTTGCGACAGGTGACGCGGAAAACCCGTGAGCAATCGCGTGAGCAGCAGCCATTGTCGCAGCCGGGGCGCGTCCGGATCGAAGCCTTGCTCACTCAGGCGCTGTCCGAGTTCCTCGGGCTTGTCCCACCAGGCCAGCGTCCTGCTGACCCGGTCGATGTCTTCGGGCTCCATGCCCAGCGCGCGGCCGACGTCGCGCAGGGCCGAGCGCGTGCGATAGCAGATGACCGTCGCCGCCAGGGCGCAGCGATGGCGGCCGTACTTGTTGAAGACGTACTGGATCACCTCCTCGCGACGAGCGTGCTCGAAGTCGACGTCGATGTCGGGAGGCTCGTTGCGCTCCTTGGACAGGAAACGCTCGAACAGCAGCTGCTCTTTCGACGGGTCGACGGCGGTGATGCCGATGGCGTAGCAGACGGCCGAATTGGCGGCGCTGCCTCGGCCCTGGCAAAGAATGTCGCGCGAGCGCGCATAGCGCACGATGTCTTCCACCGTCAGGAAGAAGGATTCGTACCGAAGCTCGGCGATGAGCGCGAGTTCCTTGTCGATCTGCTCGGCGACGCCGGCGGGCACGCCGTCGGGCCAGCGCTCACGCTGTCCGCGTTCGCACAGGGCGCGCAGATGCGTGGTGGGCGTGTGGCCTTCGGGAACCAGTTCTTCAGGGTAGTCGTAGCGCAGCTGCTCGAAATCGAGCTTGCAGCGCTCGGCGATGTACTGGGTTTCGGCTATCAGTTCGCGGCCCATCAAGGCCTGCAGTTCGGCGACCTCGCGCAGATGCGCTTCGGCATTGGACTGCAAGGCGGTGCCGCATTCCGCCACGGGCCTGCCGAGCCTGACCGCTGTCAGCACGTCGTGCAGCATCTTGCGCCCGGCCTGATGGAACAGCACGCCGCCGGTGGCGACGCAGCGCAGTCCGGTGGCGCTGGCGAGCTGTCGGGCCCGCTTCAGGCGCGCGGCATCGTCGTTGCGGCGATGCTGCGAAACCGCGATCCAGGCCTGCCGGGTCCGTTCCGAAAGCCAGAGTCCGGATTCGGCATCGTCGCCATCTTCGGGCAGCCACAGGGCGAAGCAGCGATCGAGCTGATCGCAGTCGCGCCGCTGCAGTTCGTAGCGACCCTTGGGCTGGGTCTGCCGACCGCGGGTGACGAGGCGGCTGATCTGCGCATAGGCGTCGCGATCGGGTGCCAGCAGGACGAAGCGAGGGCCGTCGCGCAGGCCGAATTCCGCACCGACGATGAGCTTGAGCGGGTGATCGTGAGAGGCCTTGAGCGCACGCACGATGCCCGCCAGCGAGCACTCGTCGGTGATGGCGAGCGCGGTGTATCCAAGCCCGGCGGCCCGGGCGAACAGTTCGTCCGCGCTCGAAGCTCCGCGCTGGAAGCTGAAGTTGCTCAGGCAGTGCAGTTCGGCGTAGGCAGCGCTCATGGCCCGGGCATTGTCGCCGATGCGCTGCCTGCACGGCCTCGCGATCGGCTATCTTTCGCCGTCGGCGTCTTCCCACCCGCCATTTTCGAGAGATTCACCATGCCCGCTTTGACTTCGTCTTCGCTGCGCCGGCTCGCTGCGGCCGCCATGATGACCGCCAGCCTCGCCGCGCCCGCCTGGGCCAGCCTCGAAGCCGGCGCGACGGCACCGGATTTCTCCACCGAAGCCTCGCTGGGCGGCAAGCTGTTCACGTTTTCGCTGCAGGAGGCGCTCAAGCAGGGTCCGGTGGTGGTCTATTTCTATCCGGCCGCGTTCACCAAGGGTTGCAACATCGAGGCGCACAAGTTCGCCGAGGCCATCGACCAGTTCAAGGCGCTGGGCGCCCAGGTGATCGGCGTCTCCAAGGACAATATCGAGACGCTACACAAGTTCGCGGCCAGCCCCAGCGAGTGCAACGGCAAGTTCCCGGTCGCGGCCGACCCGGGCCTGAAGATCGCCGAGAGCTACGACGCCACGTTGACGATCTATCCGGGACACGCCGACCGGACCTCCTACGTGATCACGCCCGATGGCAAGGTGCTGTACGCATATTCGGCGCTGAGCCCCGACAAGCACGTGGAGAACACGCTCAAGGCGCTCAAGGACTGGAAGGCGGCCCATCCGGCCAGCTGATCAGCCGGATTCGCCGGGCAGTTCCAGGCCCTGCAGATACCAGCGACCGTCGCGCCGGTCGCGGTAGATCCACAGCGTCTGCCCGTCGTGGTCGGTGGCGCGATAGTAGTCGCGCTCGACGGGTGCATCGTCCCACCAGCCGCCGCTGATGCGCTCGGGATCGTTCGCCAGCGTGCCGGCGGGCGGTGGCGTCCAGGCTCGTGGCTCGCGCAGCAGCCACAGCGGCCGCTCGGGCAAAAACGGCTTGCTGTCCACGCTGCCGTTAGGCGACCAGGCGCGCTCGGGTCGATGGTCCGCAGTCAATCCCGGTTGCCAGAGCTGGCCGTCGCCCAGGCGGGTGCGCAGGCGGTCCAGGGTGGCATTCCAGGCGTCGTTGCCCTGGGTGCCGTTGTCGAACAGGCTGGTCTGCGGCGGTGCCAACTCGGCGAAGCGGTCGGCACGCAGCCGAAGTTCGCTGGCTGCCGCACTGGGCGGACGCGTCGACCAATGTTCGCGCAGCAGGCGCAGGAAGATCGCGGCGCTCTGGGTGGGCGTGGTACTGCGCAGCACAAAGCGTTCGCCTTCGCTACGCCGGCGCGCGAGGATCACGGTCAGCTCGCTGGCGTTGACCTGACGTGCGCGCAGGTAGGCTTCGAACTCGTCGAACAGCCGGCGCAAGGGAAACAGCAGGGCATGCCAGCTGTCGATCTCGGTATCGAGATCGAGCCGCCGCCGATAGCGCGCCGGCGGGACGAACCAGGGACGCGGATCGGGCAGGCTGCCCAGCAGTCGTTGCAAGGCGCGGGGGAACTCCGGCCCTAGCCGGCTCGACAGGGCCGCCGGGTCGTGGTTCAGCACGTCGCCGAGGCTGCGATGCCCCGAGCCCAGCAGCAGCGACTCGGCCTCCAGGGGCCAGCGCATCAGCGCGATCGGCAAGGGAGCCAGCGCGCCCGCGAGCTCGGTCGGAGACGTGGTCGGCCCCAGGCCGGCCCTGGCCGTTAGCAGGGCGGCTTCCAGGCTCGGCGCGACGCCAAGCTGCACTCGGTAGGGCAGATCCCGGGTCAGCCGCGCAGCCTCGTCCAGCACGCCTTGCAGGCCCCCGAAGAGGCGAAGGCTGGGGGCGATATCGACGCTGACCGCGTTCGATGGGCTGTCGAAAGCGGCCCGCGGCGCTTCTCGCGTGATTACCACACGATCGTTGATACGGTAGGCGAGGCTGGCCAGGCTCTGGAGGGCGGCGGCCTCGGCTGCACCATTTCGGGGCTGCGGCCGGACATTGGGAAACCGGGCCTGCACACTGCCCAGTGTTTCGCCGGCCGCGATGCGCGGATGCCGGCAGCCGATCACCCAGCGACGGGCCCCTGCGCGTTCATAGACCACACGCCCGGATGGGCTGGCCTCGGCCGTCGGGGCAGGCTTGGCGTCTCCCAGTTCCAGCACCTCGAGGGGCAGATCGGGCAAAAACAGGCTGAGCCAGAGGCTCATCTGTGAACCATATATCGGCGGCATCGGGCCATTGAGTGGAACGCGATTGATACGGAAATCGGGATTGGCCGATGATTCGAAGGTCGGATCAAACGCTGTCAAATCAGTTGGCGTTCAGTCCTGGCTCATGGTCAACACATTCAGATATCAAGAGCTTGGCAAGGTAGTTGCCATTCAGTAAAGTGCGTCCCGAGAAGGATGCGGTCGACTGATCGCCCATCATCAAACTTTGGAGATTTGGGAATGAAGAAGGTTTTCGCTGTTGCCGCCGTTGCGATGATGATGGGTTCGTCGGCGTTCGCCGCCGAGGAAGGCTCTGCGGGCGGTGCGGCGGGTAGCGGCGCTGCCGCCGCCGGAACCAACGTGCCGGTCGCCATCGGTGTCGGTGCCGCCGTGGCCGGTGCCATCGGCGCTGCCGTGAACGCCGCCGCGGGCGATGACTCCGCCGGCACCACGCCGACGACCAACACCACTCCCAGCACGTCGACCTCGACGTCCACGTCGACCTCGACGTCCACCGCGACCAACTGAGTCGCCGTCGGCGCCAGCCGGCTGATGCTTCGAGAAGGCCAGCGACTGCTGGCCTTCTTTGTTTTGGAACGAAAAAAGTACGAACCGAACATTTCCGGGCCAGTTTGTATCGGCTGCGGCATTACAATCATCGAGCACCGATCAACCCGGTGCTGCTTCACCAATAACGGATACTTGGGATGAGAATTGGGGTGAGCTTGCTCCGGAGCGCGGCCGCGCTGATTGGTTTTGGACTGGCAGGTGTCGCTTTTGCTCAGTCCGCAGGGATCGACCCGTCCATCCTGAGCCAGATGAGTCCCGAAGAAAGGCAGCAGCTGCTCAATGGCATGGGGGGCAGCAGTGGCAGCTCCAGCACCATCAACCAGGACAAGACGCTGTCCGACCCGACGGTGGTGAACGCGGGCGACGAGCCGCCCAATCCCTACGCCGGCATGTCACGTCCATCGAGTGCCTCGTCGCCTTATGGGGAGAGCGAGGATTTTTATGGCTACGACCCGGCCGGTGGTGGCGATGTCGGAGCTTACGGAAGTGACGCAGGCTCGCTGCGTGGTAATGCCCTGACTGCCGGCAATCGCGGCAACCGGACGGCTGGCTCGTTCGCCGGCCAGCAGAATCGTTTCGGTTCGTCCCAGCGCGACGAGCTGTCGATCTTCCCGGGTTCACGTCCGCTGCTGCCGCGCCCCCCTCAGCCCTTTGGCTATGAGTTGTTCCGCGGCGTCCCGACCACCTTCGCGCCCGCCACGGACATTCCGGTTCCGGCCGACTATGTGATCGGGCCCGGCGACAATGTGCGCGTGCAACTGTTCGGCAACCAGAACGAAACCTTTACCTTGCTGGTGTCCCGCGATGGC
>JALRLM010000253.1 GCA_023254435.1 Hydrocarboniphaga sp. | reverse complement strand
ACCTGCTGGTCGGCCGCCACCTGCAGGGCGCCTACGGCCAGAAGCCGCAGGCCATCATGACGGTGCCGATCCTCGAGGGCCTGGACGGCGTCAACAAGATGAGCAAGTCGCTGGGCAACTACATCGGCCTCACTGATGCGCCCCAGGACATGTTCGGCAAGGTCATGAGCGTGTCCGACACGCTGATGTGGCGCTACTACGAGCTGCTGAGCTTCAGGCCGCTGGCCGAGATCGCCGCGCTGCGCCAGTCGCTGGAACAAGGCGCCAACCCGCGCGACGTCAAGATGGCGCTGGGCATCGAGATCGTCGACCGCTTCCACGGTGCCGGAGCGGGTGAGGCGGCCAAGGCGGCCTTCATCGCCCAGTTCAGCCAGGGCGCGCTGCCCGACAACATCCCCGAAGTGAGCATCGCCGCTCCGGCTGAAGGCCTGGGGCTGCCGCGCGTGCTCAAGGAAGCCGGCCTGGTCGCCAGCGTCTCCGAGGGCAATCGCATGATCGAGCAGAAGGCCGTGCGCGTGAACGGCGAGCGCGTCGAGGACCGCACGCTGCTGCTGGCGCCAGGCGAATACCTGTTGCAGGTCGGTTCGCGCCGTTACGCACGCGCCACGCTGGGCTGATTCCGGGGCCTGCGGGCCGGTGCAGCCGCGCAAGCGAAAAAGCCGGGCGGCCGCTCATGATCGTCGCGGCCGGTCCGGCTTTTTCGTGCCTCACTTCATCGAAACGACGGTCATCTCCATGAAGCGGTCCGAGAGCTTGGACGCCGTGGCCTGGTAGGCCGGGTAGTCCACCTTCACGCCGAGCTTGTGGCTGCTGACCATGCCGGCACCGCTGCCCGAGCCGGCCGCCGAAGCCGCCAGCTGGGTCAGGCCCGCGAACACGTTGTAGGCCAGCTCGCCGGCCTTCTCGCCCTTGGATTCGATGTCGTCGATAGAGCTGTAGAACGGCGCGCCCGATTCCAGCGGCAGCTTGGTGACGATGCGCGGCGAATCGTAGGCATTGGGCATGCTGCAGGGCGTGGCCAGGCTCTTGAAGCACTGCAGTTCGCTGACCGGGTAGAAGCTCACGAAGCCGGTCACGGCCAGCGCCACCTTGCTCTCGACCTTGGCGGTATCGCTGCCGACCACGCCGGCCATGAAGCCCTTTTTGTCGCTGGACCTGGCGCTGGCGAAGTCGACCAGGATGTTGATGTGCACGGCCGTGGTCTGCAGGCCGTCGATCAGCGCCGCTTCGGCCATCGCCGGGCCGCCTCCGGCCATGCTTTTGAACAGGTTGCCGATGGCGCCGGTCTTGGACATGAACATCGGATCGACCACCGACTGCCCGGCCGGCGTGAACACCGTGTAGGTGCTGCCGTTCTTCTGCTTCATCGTGAACGGAACGGCCTGGCCGGAGGCGTGCATCTTCTGGAATTCCGCCCGTGCCGCCAGCTCGGCCTGCGGCACCAGCGCATAGCCGGCGTCCGCCAGCCGGGTCGTGGCGGCGTCGCACAGCGAGCTCGTGAGCGCCTGCAACTGCGCGTTGTCGATGCCCTGCATGATGTAGAGCGTGGAGACGTTGACCTCGCCACGGCTGCTGCGGTCCTCGCCCAGGCCCGGGCGTGTCGAGGCACTGGCCCCGGTCTCGGTGCCGAACAGCACGTTGCAGGAAGTCACCGCCAGCTTCTTGTCTAGCTTGGCGATGTCGCCCTTCTTCTTCACCTCCATGAACTGCGCGGCCTGGGCCTGGGCCGAGCCGTCGGGGTCGAAGCTCGGCGTGCTCTGGCCGGCACAGGCGCCGAGCACGGCGGCGAAGGCCAGCGCACCGTGGCGCAGGCGCAGCGGTTGACGATACGCGTGATGCGGAATGGTCGAAGTCATGTGGATCCCCCAGGTGTGTCGATGCGGTGGTTTCAAGGCGTGCAGCTGCTGACGTCGTTGGGCCCGAAGCCCGTGCCCAGCAAAGCGCCGCTGGTGGCGCGCTGCGCGTCGAGCTCCACGCTCAGCGAGCGATAGGCGCCGCCCGAGACGTCGGCGTAGGAGAACGAAGCGCGCGGCTGCGAGCCGAACAGGATGGCGTCGCTGATCGCCGTGATCTGCGCGGCCGAGAAGCTCTGGTTGCCGAGCTGCGCGCCGCCGTCGCTACCGACCACGAGCGCGCGCGCATCGGTCTGGCTGGCCTGCGTGCAGTTGAGCGTCTGGCTGCGGGCCAGCGCACCGACGGCGGTGGCGATCGAGGCCGGCGCCTGCGCACTGGCCGGCGGCGCGGAATGGCCGCTGTTGTAGTAGCAGCCCAGGACCTGGCCCTCGCTGCGCACGCTGTTCGGGTAGAAGCTGCCGTCGGCCTTGAAGCCCAGCACCACGTAATCGCCGCCGCCTTCGGGCGTGAAGCTCAGCGTCATCGTGCTGGCGGCCGAGCCGCCGACACTGATGGTGCCGGCGTGCGTGGCATCGATCAGCGCGTTGCCCTTGAATCGGCTGCTGCCGTCGGCGGCGATCGCAAACGCGAAGCTCTGCACTGCCTGCCCCGGCGAGGTCGAGCACTTGAGCGTGTAGTCGCCGGCGAACACCGAGCGCAGCGCCGGGCCCAGCACGCCGCTGCCACCGCCCGTCGTCGGCGGGTTGGGCTCGGTCGGTTCCGTCGGCTCGGTGGGTTCGCTGGGCGTGCCCGGCTGGCCCCGGCGCGACACCAGCAGCACGCCGCCTTCGCCACCGGAGAAGCCCTGCGCGGTCAGGGTCAGGTAGCCGATGCCGGGCTCGTAGGTGATGTAGAGATCGATGGCGCTGCCGTTGGCGGCGTAGAAGCGTGCGATGTCCTTCTCGCCGTCGCTGCCGGCGTTCTCCTGCGTGTAGTCGCTGAGCGTGTGCGGCTGGTAGGTGTAGCTCAGCGTCTGCGTGGCGCCGCGGATCGACACCGTGCCGTCGCCGCGCATCTGCACCGTGTGCACGCCACCGAGCACGAAGTCGTTGCCGGCGCCTGGTGAGACCTCGGCGACCTGCAGCTGGTAGTCGCCGGCCAGCACCTCGAAGAAGTGGCCGATGTCGGATGAGCCCGGCGCGCTCAGCGGGCCGGAGACGTCGTCGCTCGCGGGCGGCGTCGCTGGCTGGGGCAATCCAGCGCCGCCGACGAAGCTCGCCAGCGCATCGGCGTAGCTCTGGCCTGCAGCAGTGAGCGCCGCGCCGTAGGCGTCGAGCAGGGCGTCGTAGAGATCGCTGGCGGTGCCGGCGCTCAGCGCGGTGAGGAAAGGATCAAAGCCCTCGGGCAGCGTGTAGCCGGCTGCCTGCAACGCGTCGCGCAGATGCGCGATGGCGGCGTCGAGCGCCGCATCGATCTGCGGCAGCTGGCCGGCCAGCGACGATCCGGCGTACCAGTCGGCCAGGGCCAGTCCCAGCGTGGCGTTGACCGCATCGGCCAGCGCCAGGTCGCTCAGCGGCGTCAGCTGCGCCGTGACGTCGCCGCCGGCCGCCACCGCGGCCGCCAGCGAGTAGAAGCTTAGCGTGTTGGCGACGCCGCCCACGCTGCCGCCCGACACGCGCACCGCGCAGGGCAGTGCGCTGCTGGGCAGGCTCAGGCTCCAGCTGCCGTCGTCCGCGCTGGTGGCGCCGGGGTTCGAGGCATTGGTGCAGCGCAGCGTCACGCTGGCACCGGCGATCGGCGCGCCCACCGCGGCGACGCCGGAGACCGTGCTCATCGGCGTCGACGGCGTGGGTTCTTCGTCGTGGTCCTGGCTGTTGGAACAGGCGGCGAGCAGGGCCAGGCCCACGGCCGGCAATAGTCGGACGAGGCGCAGCTTTGCGGCGTACATCGGCAGCGTGACCATGATTCTCCCCCAGTGCGTTTCACGCGGATTTCGCGGTGACGCACTGTGAAATTCCGGCGCTCCGGCTTGAACCCCCAGAACAGGGGGCATGGCTTGACGCTGTCGCGCGCCGCCCAGCACGCTGGCCGAATCAACGGGGAGCTCCACTGTTCATGAAGACCGCCTGGGTCATCGAGGACCAGCCTGCGCTTGCGCAGTGGCTGTCGCAGACGCTGCAAGAGGCTTTCGACGGCGTGCGCGTGCTGCACGCGGGCAGCCTGCAGACGGCGCGCATGCTGCTGACGTCGCGCGACGCCTCGCCCGACATCGCGCTCGTCGATCTGGGCCTGCCCGACGGCTCGGGCGTGGACCTGATCCGCGAGCTGTCGGTCGCGCATCCCGCCTGCCACTGCGTGGTCAGCACCATCTACGCCGACGATCAACACCTGTTTCCGGCGCTGCGCGCGGGCGCGGGCGGCTACCTGCTCAAGGACCAGCCGCGCGAGCGCATCGTCGCTTCGCTGCGCGGCATCGCGGCCGGCGAGCCGCCGCTGTCGGCCTCGATCGCGCGACGCCTGCTGCGCGTGTTCGGCGACGAGCCCGCCAGCGCCGCCACGGCACCGGCCGACAACCATCTGACGCCGCGCGAGCGCGAAACGCTGGCGCTGATCGCCAAGGGCTACAAGATCGCCGAAGTGGCGACCAGCCTCGGCGTGACGCACAACACCGCGCACGGCTTCATCAAGAACGTCTATCGCAAGCTCAAGATCGGCAGCCGCGCCGAAGCCGCCACCGAGGCGGCGCGCATGGGGCTGATCAATCCGCATTTGTGAGCGGCTCGGCCTGCAGCCGACAATGAGCGCTTGATTCGGGCTCCATGCTTTTGGGGAAAAGCACATGACGCCGCAAGACAAGTCGGGCGCGGACTCGAACGGGGATTCGAGCCTGCCCGCGCAGATCGGTCCGTATCGCATCCTCGATCTGCTCGGCGAGGGCAGCCATGGTCGCGTCTATCGCGCGCAGCAAGGCGAGCCGCAGCGCATCGTCGCGCTCAAGGTGCTGCGCAGCGCCGGCCTGTCGGGCGATGCGCAGCAGCGCTTCCGGCGCGAGGCCGAACTGCTGGCGCAGCTGGAGCATCCCGGCATCGCGCGGCTCTACGCGGCCGGCGTCGCCGACGGCGAAGCCGGGCCGCTGCCCTATCTGGCGATGGAATACGTGCGCGGCCACGATCTGCTCGTACACGCGAAGCAGCAAGGGCTCGACCTGCGCGCCAAGCTGGCCTTGCTCGCCCGCGTCTGCCAGGCCGTGCACTACGCTCACAGCCGCGGCATCGTGCATCGCGACCTGAAGCCCGCCAACATCCTCGTCGACGAGCACGGCGAACCGCGCATCCTCGACTTCGGTGTCGCGCGCATGAGTGCGCAGCCGGCGGCCATGACCCTGAGCGGCGAAGTGCTCGGCACGGTGCCGTACATGAGCCCCGAGCAACTGGCCGGCAGCGCGCGCGCGAGCGATCCGCGCAGCGACGTGTACTCGCTGGGCGTCATCGCCTACGAGCTGCTGAGCGGCGAGCTGCCGTATCCGGGCCTGTCCAAGTCCACCGTCATCGAGGCCATCGGCCTGATTCGCGAAGGCCGCATCGAGCCGCTGTCGAGGCGTGAACCACGCGCACGCGGCGACGCCGAAACCATGGTCATGAAGGCGATGGCACAGGATGCGCCGCGTCGCTACGGCTCGGCGGCGGAACTCGCCGGCGATCTCGACCGCTTTCTGCGCCACGAGCCCATCGAAGCGCATCCGCCCAGCGCGGCCTACGTGCTGTCGCTGTTCGTGCGCCGGCATCGCGTGGCCAGCGCGGCCGTGCTGCTGGGGCTGTTCGCCCTGATCGCCGCAGCCGTGTTCGCCACCACCGCGGCGCTGCGCGAAGCATCGGCGCGTCGCTCGGCCGAGCAGCATGCGGCGGAACTGGCCGCGGCCAATCGCTTTCTGGAGAACGTGCTCGGCGCCGCCAGTCCCGACGTCTCGCGCGGTCGCGAGCTGCGCATGACCGACGTGCTCACCGACGCGCGAGCCAACCTGCTGACCGATCGCTCACTGACGCCGATCACGCGCGCGGTGTCGGCGCGCGTGATCGGGCAGAGCTATCGCCAGCTCGGCGACTACGCCGCCGCGATCGAGCTGCTCGAAGGCGCGGAACGCGAGATCGCCGCGCAGCATCCCGACGACGCGGCGGTCGCCGATCTGCGCATCGCG
>JALRLM010000227.1 GCA_023254435.1 Hydrocarboniphaga sp. | reverse complement strand
GGACGCAACGGCGCCGGAAAAACCTCGCTGCTCGAAGTGCTGGCCGGACTGCGTCCGCCGATGTCGGGGCAGGTGGACCGCGCCGAGCCGGCGCTGCACTGGCTCGGCCACAAGAACGCGCTCAACGGCGATCTCAGCGTGATCGAGAACCTGCGTTTCTGGTGCGCATTGCAGGCCGGGGTGCCGGGCGATCTGATCGCCGCCCTCGATCGGGTGGGCCTGGCCCGCCTGCGACATCGGCCCGCGCGCACGCTGTCGGCGGGCCAGAAGCGCCGCGCCGCACTGGCTCGTCTGCTGGCCATGCCGCGTCCGCTGTGGCTGCTCGACGAGCCGCTCAGTGCGCTCGACGTGGATGGCCTGTCGTGTTTCTCCGAGCTGATCGCCGATCACCTGCGTGCGGGTGGCGGCGCCATCGTCACCAGCCATCAGCCCTTGCCGGTTCCTGCCGATTGCCTGGTCGAGCTGCAGCTCGATGCCTCGGCGCCGGTGGAGCGCGCGGCGTGATCGCGGGCTTCGGTGCTGCGCTGATGCGCGAGTTGGGCCTGGCCATGCGCCACAAGGGCGACTGGCTCATGCCGCCGCTGTTCTACCTGATCGTGGTCACCCTGTTCGCCCTGGGCGGCAAACCCAACGATCCGCATCTGTCGGCTTTCGCTCCGGCCATTCTGTGGATGGGTGCGCTGCTGTCGGCGCTGCTGACGCTGGACCGGCTGTTCCGGGGCGACTTCGACGACGGCACGCTGGAGCAGGTGTTCCTGTCGTCGACGGGACCGCTCGCCGTGGTCTATGCCAAGCTCATCGGCCACTGGATCCTCAGCGGACTGCCGCTGTCGCTGCTGGCCGCGCCGCTGGCGCTGCAGCTCGGTGTGCCGGCGCAGGCCCTGCCGGCGCTGCTGGCCGGCCTGCTGCTGGGCACGCCGATGCTGAGCCTGATCGGCGGTTTCACGGCTGCGCTGACCGTGGGCCTGCCGCGCGCGGGCGTGCTGCTGCCCGTGCTGGTGCTGCCGCTGATCGGACCCATCGTCATCTTCGGGGCCGGCGCGGCGCGCGCCGCGCTGTCCGGGCTGAGCCCGGCCGGGCCGTTATACTTGCTCGGTTCCCTCCTGGTGCTGGGCCTGTGTCTGTTGCCCCTCACCGCCACCGCTGCCTTGCGCAACAGCTTCGACTGATCACGATCTCGCATGTGGACCTGGTTCCATCGGCTCGCTTCTCCGCCGGCGTTCTATCGCCTGGCTGACCGCTATGCGCCCTGGCTGGGCTGGGCCTCGCTGCTGCTGATCGCCTATGGCCTCGTCGGTGGCCTGGTGCTGGCGCCGGCCGACTACCAGCAGGGCGATGCCTTTCGCATCATTTATGTGCACGTGCCGGCCGCCTGGTTGTCGCTGTTCGGCTACATGGTCATGGCTTCGGCGGCGTTCGTCGCCATCGTCTGGCGCATCAAGCTGGCCGAATGCGTGGTGGTCTGCGCGGCGCCCGTGGGCGCCAGCTTCACCGCGCTGGCGCTGATCACCGGCATGCTCTGGGGCAAGCCGATGTGGGGCGCCTACTGGGTCTGGGACGCGCGCCTGACCTCGGAGCTGGTGCTGCTGTTCCTTTATCTGGGCGTGATCGGCCTCAACGAGTCTTTCGAGGATGCGCGCACCGCGGCTCGCGCCTGCGGCCTGCTCGCGCTCGTGGGCGTGGTCAACGTGCCGATCGTGCATTACTCGGTGGAGTGGTGGAACAGCCTGCACCAGGGCTCCACGGTGTCGAAGATCGGCAAGCCCAGCATCGCGCCGGCCATGTTGTGGCCGCTGCTGTCGATGAGCGTGGGTTGCATGACGTTCTTCGGCTGGGCGGTGATCCGCCGCGTGCAGAACGAACTGCTGCTGCGCGAGCGCCACACGGCCTGGGTCAAGGAACGTCTGATGAGCGCGGGCGTCTAACTATGTCGAATGCATTCTTTGCGATGGGCGGTTACGCCCTGTATGTGTGGTCCAGCTTCGGCGTGTTCGCCGCCATCATGGTGTGGAACATCGTCGCGCCCGCGCTGCGTCGCCGCGCGGTGCTGCAGCAACTGGTCGATAACGAAGACGCAAGCCAGGCAGGAGCCGAGCCGCGATGACCAAGCGTCAATCGAGAATGATGTGGGTGGGCGTGCTGGTCGCCGGCATTGCGCTGGCGGCGACGCTGGGCTTCAGGGCCTTTCGCAGCAACATGATGTACTTCTACACGCCCAGCGATCTGGTGGCGAAGTCGGTGTCCACCGATGCGCGCGTGCGCCTGGGCGGGCTGGTGGAGAAGGGCAGCGTGCAGCGTGGCGAGGGCCTGCTGGTCAGCTTCACGCTGGCCGATTGCGCGCAGAAGGTGCTGGTGCGCTACGAGGGCATCCTGCCCGACCTGTTCCGCGAGGGGCAGGGCATCGTCGCCGCCGGCCAGCTGAGCGCCGACGGCAGCTTCAAGGCCGACGAGGTGCTGGCCAAGCACGATGAGAACTACATGCCGCCCGAACTGGCCTCGTCGCTCAAGTCGGCTGACGGCAAGCATTCCTGCGAGCCTTTCAAGTCGGTGATGCAGTCGGCCCGCGCCGACGAATCCAAGCCGGCCGTGACACCCTGATGGCGGAGCTCGGCCACTACGCGCTGGTGCTGGCGCTGGGCGTGTCGCTGGCGCAGGCGATCCTGCCCGTGATCGGCTACTGGAAGCGCGACACGCGCTGGCTGGCCATCGGCGTCAGCGGTGCGCAGACGCAGTTTCCGCTCGTGCTGCTGGCCTACGCCATCCTGACGATGGCGTTTCTGCGCAACGATTTCTCCATCGCCTACGTCGCCAGCAATTCGCAGCTCGATCTGCCGATGATCTACCGCTTTACCGCGGTGTGGGGCGCGCACGAGGGCTCGCTGCTGCTGTGGGTGCTGATGCTGTCGGGCTGGACCTTCGCGGTGTCACTGTCGAGCCGGCGCCTGCCACAGGACGTGGCGGCGCTGGTGCTGGCGACGCTGGGTGCGATCGCCGTGGGCTTCCTGAGCTTTCTGCTGACGGTCAGCAATCCGTTCGAGCGCGTGTTCCCGGTGCCCGAGGACGGTCGCGATCTGAATCCCTTGCTGCAGGACCCCGGCATGATCGTGCACCCGCCGATGCTCTACATGGGCTACGTCGGTTGCTCGGTGGCCTTCGCCTTCGCCATCGCGGCGCTGGTCACCGGCAAGCTCGACGTGGCCTGGGCGCGCTGGACGCGGCCGTGGACGACCACGGCCTGGGTGTTCCTGACCCTGGGCATCACGCTGGGCTCCTGGTGGGCCTACAACGAACTGGGCTGGGGTGGCTGGTGGTTCTGGGATCCGGTCGAGAACGCCTCGTTCATGCCTTGGCTGGTCGGTACCGCGCTGATCCACTCGCTGGCCGTCACCGAGAAGCGCGGCGCGCTCAAGAGCTGGACCGTGCTGCTGGCGATCCTGGCGTTTGCGCTGTCGCTGCTGGGCACCTTCCTGGTCCGCTCGGGTGTGATCGTGTCGGTGCATGCGTTTGCGACTGATCCCGCGCGCGGCCTGTTCATCCTGGCCTTCCTGGGTGTGACGCTGGGCGGCGCGCTGCTGCTGTATGCGGCGCGTGCGCACCGTCTCGTGTCGGAGGCCGAGGTCCAGCTGTTCTCGCGCGAAGGTCTGCTGCTGCTCAACAACGTGTTCCTGACCGCGGCCGCCGCCGCGGTGTTGCTGGGCACGCTGTATCCGCTGATCGCCGATGCGCTGGGCCTGGGCAAGGTGTCGGTGGGGCCGCCTTACTTCAACGCGATCTTTCTGCCGCTGATCGCGCCGCTGGGCCTGCTCGTGGGCATCTCGGCGCTGGTGGGCTGGAAGCGCGCGCGCATCGGCGAGGTGCTGCCGCGTTTACGCTGGGTCGCCCTGGTGGCGCTGATCGCCGGCGGCCTGCTGCCGTTCGTGCTCGAAGCTTCGTGGAACTGGCTGGCCCTGGTCGGTTCGATGCTGGCCGTGTGGGTGCTGGCCGGTTCACTGCTCGACGTCATCAACCGCCTGCGCGCCAAGCGCGACCGGCTGCAGGCGCTGCGGTCGATTCCGGCCGCGACCTGGGGCATGACGCTGGCGCACCTGGGGCTGGGGTTCTGGGCGCTGGGCGTGACCTACGCGAGCCTGTTCAGCGTCGAAAAGGACGTGCGCCTGGGCACTGGTCAGACGGCCACCATCGGCGGCTACGACTTCACCTTCCAGGGCGTGCAGGAAGTGCAGGGCGCGAACTATCGCAGCGACACGGGCCGCGTGCTGCTGGAGCGCGGTGGCAAGGCCATCGCCACGCTGATGCCCG
Organism: Hydrocarboniphaga sp.; assembly: GCA_023254435.1. GTDB lineage: Bacteria > Pseudomonadota > Gammaproteobacteria > Nevskiales > Nevskiaceae > Hydrocarboniphaga. The sequence continues at coordinate 328 of JALRLM010000227.1, read as the reverse complement.
AGAAACGGTTCTACCCCTCGCAGCGCAGCATCATGACCGAGGCCGCCGTCGACCATACGCCGCGTCGCGATCTGTACGTGGCACTCGGTGAGCCGATCGGCGATGACGGCGACTGGGCGCTGCGGCTGTACTACAAGCCGATGATCCGCCTGGTCTGGTTCGGCGGTGCGCTGATGTTCGTCGGCGGTCTGGTCGCGGCCAGTGACCGGCGCTACCGGCTCGCGCGCAAGGCGGCGACGCAGGCCGACTCCGCCGCTTCGGCAACGGCCTGAGGTTTCGCCCATGCGCTTCGCCATTCCCGTGGTCGTGCTCGTGGTGCTGGTGGGCC
>JALRLM010000215.1 GCA_023254435.1 Hydrocarboniphaga sp. | reverse complement strand
GGCGAGATCCGCGATCGTGACACCATGGACCACGCGATTGCGTTTGCCGAAACGGGTCACTTGGCGATGGCGACGCTCCATGCCAACAGCGCCAACCAGGCGCTGGACCGCATCATCAACTTCTTCCCCGAGGAGAAGCGCGAGCAGCTGCTGATGGACCTGTCACTGAACCTGCGATCCATCATCAGTCAGCGCCTGGTGCGCAAGGAAGGCGGCGGTCGCGCGGCAGCGATGGAAATTCTGATCAACTCGCCGCTGATCTCCGACCTGATCTTCAAGGGCGAGGTGCATGCCATCAAGGACGTGATGTCGCGCTCGAACGAGCAGGGCATGGTCACCTTCGACCAGTTCCTGTTCCAGCTGTTCGAGAACGGCGTCATCGCGTATGAAGAGGCGCTGCGCAACGCCGACTCGCAGAACGAGCTGCGCCTGCGCGTGAAGCTGGAGTCCCGTCGACTCAAGCAGAACCTGCTGGAAGACGAAGGCGTGCTGGGCCTGCAGATGATGCCCGAGGACAGCGGCCAGAAGCTGCGGCGCTGAGAGCCCCAACCATGCAGAAACTGCTGCCGTACCTGAAGCTGGCGTCCGAGCGCAATGCCTCGGATCTGTTCTTCACGCCCTACGCCAATCCGATGCTGAAAGTGGATGGCGAAATGCACGCGCTGGGTCGTACGGCGATGATGCCGTCGATGTTGCGCGATCTGATCGTGGACGCGCTGACGCCCGAGCAGATGGTCGCCTTCGAGCGCGAACGCGAGCTCGATTGCGCGCTGGAGGCCGGCGGGCTCGGGCGCTTCCGGCTCAACCTGTTCTTTCAGCGCGGGCAGCCGGCGTTCGTGCTGCGCCACGTCAAGGCGGCGATTCCGCGCATCGACGACCTCGGCGTGCCCGAGGTGCTCAAGTCGCTGATGATGCACAAGCGCGGCCTGATCGTGGTGGTGGGCGCGGCGGGCTCGGGCAAGAGCACCACGCTGGCCGCCATGCTCAATCACCGCAACGAGGAAGCCACCGGCCACATCCTGACGGTCGAAGACCCCATCGAGTTCGTGCACCCGAACATCCGCTGCATCGTCAACCAGCGCGAGATCGGCCAGGACACCATGAGCTACGAGCGCGCGCTGGTCAGTGCGTTGCGCGAGGCGCCCGACGTGATCCTGATCGGCGAGGTGCGCACGCGCGAGACCATGGACGCCTGCCTGCAGCTGGCCAACACCGGGCATCTGGCGGTGTCGTCGCTGCACGCCAACAACGCCTCGCAGGCGCTGCAGCGCATCGTCAACCTGTACCCGCAGGACCGCCGCGACCAGCTTTATCTGGACCTGTCGCTGACGCTGCGCGCGGTGGTTTCGCAGCGCCTCGTGCGGCAGAAGGATGGCGGCCGCTGCGCGGCCGTGGAAGTGCTCATCAATACGCCGCTGATGCAGGACCTGATCCTGGCGCGGCGCATCGACGAGATCCGCCCGGCCATGGAGCAGAGCAGCTCGCCGGGCATGCAGACCTTCGACCAGTCGCTATACCAGCTCTACCAGCAGGGGCGCATCGAGCTGGACGAGGCCCTGGCCAATGCCGATTCGCGCACCAATCTGGAGGCCAAGATCAACTTCGGCTGATCGGCGGCGGCGCTCCGGCACGCCGGTGGCGACGGAACGGTTGCGTTCCGCCCGTCATCTGAATACACTGCGCGCCCTTCGAGGTTCCCCAAGGCAGTGGCCGTTCAGGCCGGGGAACTGAACTATAACGACCCACATATTGTGGGCTGCATGTGAGATTGAACGATGAAGACCTTCATGGCGAAGGGCGAAACCGTCAAGCGCGACTGGTTTGTCGTGGATGCCGACGGTAAGACGCTGGGCCGACTGGCCTCCGAGATCGCGCGTCGCCTGCGCGGCAAGCACAAGCCCGAGTTCACCCCGCACGTCGACACCGGCGATTACATCGTCGTGATCAACGCGTCCAAGATTCACGTCACGGGCAACAAGCTCGAGGGCAACAAGGGCAAGATCTACTGGCGCCACACCGAACACCCGGGCGGCATCAAGCAGACGGCTCTGTCCGACATGCTGGCCAAGCACCCCGAGCGCGTGCTCGAGAAGGCCGTCAAGGGCATGCTGCCCCGTGGTCCGCTGGGCTACGCGAACTTCCGCAAGCTGAAGGTGTACGCCGGTGCCGAGCACCCGCACACCGCGCAGCAGCCGCAGCCGCTCAACATCTAATCCGGTCTTAACGAATCATGGCTACCACCCAGAATTACGGTACCGGCCGCCGCAAGACCGCCGCGGCCCGCGTCTTCCTCAAGCCCGGCTCGGGCGCGATCAGCATCAACAGCAAGTCGGTCGAAGATTACTTCGGCCGCGAGACCAGCCGCATGCTGGTGCGTCAGCCGCTCGAACTCGTCGACGCGCTGACCCGTTTCGATATCTATGTGACGGTTTCCGGTGGCGGCCCCTCGGGCCAGGCCGGTGCGATCCGTCACGGCATCACCCGCGCCCTGATCCAGTACGACGAAACGCTGCGCAAGACGCTGCGTGACGCCGGTCTGGTCACCCGCGTCGCGCGTGTAGTCGAGCGTAAGAAGGTCGGTCTGCACAAGGCCCGCCGCGCTCCGCAGTACTCCAAGCGTTAATCGCTGGGTTCTCCAAGCTTTCTTCGTTTTGCGAAGAAAGCTTGGGGAGTGGATTCGAGCGCTGTAAAATCGAATCCGACAAAGGTCCCTGCTGGGGGATCGTCTAATGGTAGGACCCGGGATTCTGATTCCCGTTATCTAGGTTCGAGTCCTAGTCCCCCAGCCAATCTGCAAGCAAAAAGCCCGCTACGAGCGGGCTTTTTGTTGTGCGCGCGACGTGCTGCGCAAGCTGGTGGAATTCGCGCTCGCGGCGCGCGCGCTCGCGGCAATGCAGCCTGAAGACGCTGGACTGCGACTGGCTTTCGTCAGCGGTTGCAGCGATGGCCCTGCGAGGCCTGCCGATCGCTCGGTCGACAGATCGGGATGCGGATCAGCCGATTTCGCCGAGTAGCGTGCCGACGGCGTAGGCGATGCCTGCCGCCTTGATGATCTTGAGTTTGCCCGAGGCGGGGGCTTCGATTTCCTGCACCGACTTGTCGCTCTCGAGCAGATACAGCAACTGGCCCTGAACGACGCTGGCGCCATCCTCGACGAGCCACTCGGCCAGCGTGCCGTCGTTCATCGAGAAACCGAGCTTGGGAAGCAGGATCGGGGTGCTCATGCGGTCTGATGCTCTCGGCGTGTGAGCCGCTTCTCCGTCGGGTCGCGGCGGCTCTTCTAGGAATGAGCGACGACATCGAGTGCCGACGTGCGGGCGTGAACCACACGTTGCCGGGCCAGGCCGGCTCGCGAACCGGAGTTTGCCATGCTGGGGGCTGCAAAAGCGCGTTCGCGAGCAACAAAAAGCACGACGGCCCGCAGTGCGGGCCGTCGGGTCCTGAGCCTGGAGTCTGTGCTCAGCGCGCGAACTGCTGCGTGAAGGCGCTCGCGAACGCGCCGAGCTGATCGTTCGGAAGGTGATTGATGCCCGCCGCCGCGGCGCGACCGCCGCCGGTGGGGAACTTGCGGCACAGCTCGTCCGCTCCCTTCTTGCGATTGAGCGGTGCTCGCACGCTGATCAGATAGCCGCCGTCGGCCTTCTCGGTGAGCACGGCGTGGGCGCGATCGGGGAACAGGTTGACGAGGTCGTTGCTGTAGACGCCGCTGACACGGCGTGCCCAGGGCTCGTCGGGCAGGATCAGCAAGGCGGCGTCGTCGGTGGAGCCGGCGATCGGCTTCGTCGATTCGGCCTTGCCCATGTCGGTCTTGTAGCCGTCGGCCAGCTTCTCGAAATGCTCGCGCGCGTCGGCGATGAAGCCGAACGGCGTCTCGAAGCGGCTGACCAGGCGGAACAGGGCGTCGGGAGCGAAGTGCAGGTCTTCGATTCGCTCGCCGTAGCCGTTGTAGTTCAGGTAGGTGCCAAGGTCTTCGAGCTGGCCCAGTTGCGTGGGCGAGAGGCCCAGCGGCCTGGCGACGGTTTCGGCGGATTTCTTGAGGTTGTCGCCGTAGGCACCGACCACGGCCCAGGCGACGAAACGGTTCTGCAGTTCGCCGTTGACGAGCAGGGCGGTGCAGACGTCGGGCGCCTCGTTGATGTGCGCCTTGAGCTTCGGGTTTTGCGGGATCTCGCCGGCGAAGTGGTGATCGACATAGAACACCTCGGCTCCGGCTTCGAGCGCTCTGACGAGCGCCGCGCGGTTCTTGTCGAGCGAGACGTCGAGCACGGTGATCTGGTCGCCGGCCTGCGCCGTCACCTTCTCGAGCAGGTCGATGTCACGCTTCACGCCGGTGACGAGCCTTGCCTCGCGCGGATGGGCGAGATGCAACTGGGTGAGCGCGCAGATACCGTCGGCATCGCCGTTGAACACGTCGATGTAGGCCATGGGGTTTCTCCTCCTCAGGTGAGAACCGCTCTCCCGCCGGGAGAGGGGCAAGGGTGAGGGACTCGCCGGGATAGCGGAACGTGCTATCGCGGCGAGCTCTCATCCGTCGCTGGCGTCGCCTTCTCCTGGTGGGAGAAGGCTGAGGGCCTCAAGCCTTCTTGGCGTCCAGGATCTGGTAGTAGTTCATGAGCACCTTGGCCACTTCGGGGCGCGAGAACTCGGGCGGCGGGGCGATGCCCTGGCCCAGCATCTGGCGAACCTTGGTGCCCGACAGCGCGATGAAGTCGTCCGGCACGTGATCGGGGGCTTCGCGCATCATCACCACGCGTCCCAGCTTCTTGGAGAACGCGGTGTTGTCGGCGCGGAAGATCTGGATGTCGAGCGCACCGGCGGGCACGCGCTCGTCGAAGATGGTCTGCGCGTCGAAGGCGCCGTAGTAGTCGCCCACGCCGGCATGGTCGCGGCCCACGATCAGGTAATCGCAGCCCATGTTCTGGCGGAACACCGCGTGCAGCACGGCTTCGCGCGGGCCGGCATAGAGCATGTCGAAGCCGTAGCCCGTGATCATCACGGTGTTCTTGGGGAAGTAGTGATCGACCATGGTGCGGATGCAGGCGTCGCGCACGTCGGCGGGGATGTCGCCTTCCTTGAGCTTGCCGAGCAGCATGTGGATCACGATGCCATCGGCGTCCAGGCGCTCGGCCGCCATGCGGCACAGTTCTTCGTGCGCGCGGTGCATCGGGTTGCGGGTCTGGAAGGCGACGACCTTCTTCCAGCCGCGCTCGGCGATCTCGTTGCGGATCTCGACGGCGG
>JALRLM010000146.1 GCA_023254435.1 Hydrocarboniphaga sp. | reverse complement strand
CAAATTTTCAGCCGCTACGCACCCGGCTGGGGCGTCAGCGCGGGCTTGACTTTCAAGCTTTAAGATTCTTGAAAGCGGGCCCGGCCCGCTTTCTTTTTGACCCCTTCTGACCTACCTTTGAACCTAGGTATGCATACCGGTTTTAAACGTTGGCAAATGGTTTGGCTCCTCGCCCTGGTGGCGGGAAGCAGGTCATGCCTGCGCTGCCCCCGCAACGGTGATCGAAAGGTTCGCGACGAGGGATGCGCTCCACCGTCGCGAACGACCGTAAGGCCATCTCGCCACCGCTGCGAGTTGCCCGCCACTGTGTCGAAGGACATGGGAAGGCGCCTGCCGGTCTGCGTCGGGACGCGTCCCGCGCACTTTCGCGAGCCCGGAGACCGGCCCGGTCATTCGGACGTGGCGCGGTGGGCGCCGATCGAGTCCGGGTCCGTATCTGCGCCCGACCTTCGTTGCCGGCGCAATGTGTGCCTTGCCGATCCTGCCCGCTCGCCGGCGTCGTTGATGCCGGATGAAGCTCATGAAGATCCTGTTGCGATTCGTCGATGCGGCGCGAAGCCCGATGCGCCCGTACCTGGCCGCGTTGCTGTCGCTGTCCACGCTGTGGAGCACGGCGGTGCCGGCCGCGACGCTGGTGGCCATCGTCTCCGAGCGCAGCTCCGAAGGCCTGGCCGAAGCCGCGCGCCGTTATCACGAGCAGCACGCGCAGGACCGCCTGGTGTTCCGCACCAGCGAACAGATGGACGCCCTGTCCGACGCCGAGCTGCGCCAGCTGCTGGCGCCGGCCGACGCGGTGCTGCTGGCCAATGTCTTCAAGGATGGCGCGCAGCGCCTGCTGCCGCTGCTGGCCGAACTGCCTGCGAAGAACCTCATCGCCGTCGCCGGCGACACCACGCTGGGACGCGCCAGCCGCTGGCAGGGTCGCGCGCTGTTCGCGCAGGACGATCCGCTCTACGACCAGCTTTCGTCCGCCAAGACCGACACGGCATCCAGCGCCGCCTGGGTCGCGCAGGCCAGCCGCGATCATGCGGCGCAGGCACCGTGGATCGTGGCACGCGGCTATTGGCAGAACCGGGGCGAGCGCAATCTGCTGTCGCTGTTCTCGCATCTGCTCGGCCGCGGCGACGCGGTCGCCGTCGAGGACGCGCAGGCCCTGCGCCTGATCTGGCGCGACAAGCCCGCCGATGCGACGTCGTTCAAGCCCGACGGAAAACGCCGCATCGTCGCCCTGCTCGACCAGGAGCGCGCCGACGACGACACCGGTCGCGCGCTCTGCGCCGCGCTGGATGCACGCGAACTCGACTGCCTGCAATTGCGCGCGCGCTGGGGCGAAGCCAGCACGCAGGCGCTGACGCTGCTGCGTGAACGCGTGGGCACGCGACTGGGCGCGGTGATTTCGCTGCAGGACTTCCTGATTGGCGGCAGCAGCGACAGCCGCAAGGCCGGCGAGGCGCTGGCGGCGCTCGACGTGCCCGTGCTCAAGGCGATCCGCCTGCACGACACCGCCGCCGACGCCTGGCGCGCATCGGCGCAGGGGCTGGCCTGGGACAGCGTCTACTACCGCATCTCGATGCCCGAACTGCAGGGCGCCTCGCAGCCCATGGTGATCGCCACGGCGACACCGGCCAGCATCGACGCGCTGACCGGGCTCGCGGTCTCGCAGATCGCGCCGCTGCCGGCGCAGATCGATCAGCTCGTCGGTCGCACCGCGCGCTGGGTGCAACTGCAGTCCAGGCGCAACGCCGACAAGCACGTGGCGCTGGTCTACTACAACCACCCGCCGGGCCGTCACAACATCGGCGCCGACAATCTCGACGTGCCGGCCTCGCTGCTGCAGATCCTGCAACAGCTGCAGCAGGCCGGCTACGACACCGGCCCCCTGCCGAAGACCTCCGAAGACCTGCTCGAACGACTGCAGCGCGACGGTGTCAACCTGCCCGAAGCCCACGATGCGCTCAGCGAGATGGCCGGCCGCGTGACCACCATGAGCAGCGCCGACTACGCACGCTGGTTCGGCACGCTGCCGTCGACGCTGCGCGGCGAAGTGGTCGACGGCCCGCTCGGCCGCCTGCAGGCCGCCATCGAAGCCGCGCTGGCCGCACGCGCGCCGCAGGGCGCACGCGAGCAGGTGGAGCACACCCTCAAGGAGCTGCGCCACACCGTCGAAGGCGCGCAGCATGCCAGCCGCCAACGCGCACTCGATCTGCTGTCTCAGCTCGATGCGGCCTATGCACAGCGCATCGACGGCGCCGCCAACAGCGAAGCCGTGAACAAGCTCAGCCGCGCGCTGATCGCCACCGGCATCGAGGGCCTGCGCGGCTGGGGCGCGGCGCCCGGTCGCATCATGGTGCACGACGGTCGCATCGTGTTGCCGGGCCTGCGCTTCGGCAAGATCTTCGTCGGTCCACAGCCACCGCGCGGCTGGGAGCTCAACGAAGAACTGCTGCACGCCAACACCAGCATCGCGCCGACGCATCAGTACCTCGCCTTCTATCACTGGCTGCGCGACGACTTCGGCGCTGACGCCATCGTGCATCTGGGCCGGCATTCCACCTACGAGTTTCTGCCGCGCAAGAGCGTGGGCCAGGACGAGTTCGACTTTCCGCAACTGATCGCCGCCGACGTGCCGGGCCTGTATCCCTACATCGTCGACGGTGTCGGCGAAGGCCTGCAGGCCAAGCGTCGCGGCCTTGCGGTGATGATCGATCACCTGACGCCGCCGTTGGCCGCCACGCCGCTGTACGACGATCTGCTCAAGCTGCGCCAGCTCGTCGAGAGCTTCGAGGCCTCGAACAATCCCAGCGTGCGCAGCGATGCCGCTCGCGGCATGCGCGAGCTCATCGACACG
>JALRLM010000078.1 GCA_023254435.1 Hydrocarboniphaga sp. | reverse complement strand
CAACGTAACGTCGTCGGGTGCGACGGTCGTCGCCGGCAACTGCGGTACCGGGGGTGCGGGCGGTGCCGGGGCGGCGGGGCCCATCGAGCAGGCCCTGCGCTTCTTCATGGCCACCATCGCCTATGCGGGCTGCGGCCTGCTGGTGGCCGAGATCAGCCGCACGCGGCGCGTGATCCTGGGGCACTACGCGCGCCTGCGCACCGAGCAGCAGTTGCGTCGCCGTGCCGAGCGCCAGTTGCGCCTGCTGGCCGACAGCAGCCCGGCCGCCATCCTCACCGTCGCCGCCGACGGCCGCATCGTCGCCGCCAACCGCGCCGCCCACGAGATCGTCGACATGGAGCGCGAAACGTCGCTGGTCGGCCAGCCCGTGCGCTATTACCTGCCGGTGCTCGACGACGCGCTGTCGGTCAGCGCCAATATCGAGGACATGCGCACCTCGACCGCCACCTGGGGGCGGCGTGCCGACGGCACCTCGTTTCCGGCCACGATCTGGTTCTCGGTCTACGGCAACAAGCAGACGCGCAACCTGGCGGCGATCGTCGTCGACACCTCCGACGAAGTGCGCGAGCGCGAGTACGCGCATTTTCAGGACCTGAACAAGTACAACCGGCTGCTGGCCGGCGCGGTGTCGCACGAGATCCGCAACCTGTGCTCGGCCGCCAGCGTGGTCAGCTCCAACCTGGCGCGGCATCCGGCGATGCAGGACGACCCCGACCTGGCCGCGCTGCGCAGCCTGGTGCAGGCGCTGCTGGAGCTGGCCTCGTTCGATCTGCGCCGGCAGTCGAGCCCGTCGATCAGCGAGACGCGCCTGCAGGCCGTGTGCACCGAGCTCGAAGTGATCATCTCGCCCGACTGGGCCGACATCGACGGTGAGGTCGGCGTGCAGGTGCCGGCCGATTTTCCAGCCGTGCGAGCCGATCGCCATGCCCTGCTGCAGGTGCTGCTGAACCTGTCGCAGAACGCCTTGCGCGCGGTGTCGCAGCAGGCCCGGCGCGAACTGCAGCTGTGCGCGCGCATCGAGGCGGGCCGCGCGGTGCTGAGCGTGCGCGATTCCGGTCCGGGGCTGGCGCAGCCCGAGCTGCTGTTCCAGCCGTTTCGCTCGGGGGCGGACGGCGCTGGGCTGGGGCTGTATATTTCGCGCGCCCTGATGTCGCACCAGAATGGCCAGCTGCGCCACGTGCCGGGTGGCGCCGGCTGCTGCTTCGAACTGATCCTGCCGCTGGCAGGGTGGCCCGAGACCCTCGATGCTTGAGCCCCAGGCGATCCGCCTTTACCTGCTCGACGACCACACGCTGTTTCGTGAAGGGCTGCTGCGCCTGCTCGCGGCCGATCCGCGCTTCATCGTCGTCGGCCAGTCGGGGCTCGTGGAGCCGGCGCGGGCCGAGATCGAAAAGCTGCGGCCCGACGTGGTGATCGTCGACTACGACCTGGGCGAGCACAGCGCGATCGATTTCATGCGCAACCGTCCGTCCTTCGCCGGCGCCTGCCTGGTGGTCACCGCGGGCCTGCCCGAGCGCGACGCGCTGGAGCTGATCCGCCTCGGCGTCTCGGGCATCTGCCGCAAGGAAGTCTCGCCCGACGAGCTCAAGAGCAGCATCCACGCGGTGGCCATGGGGCAGGTGCTGATCGAGCAGCGCTACCTGCAGTCCATCGTCGCCGCCAGCGCACAGCCCGACCGCGTGAGCTTCACCGAACGCGAGCGCGCGGTGCTGCGCGGCCTGCTGCAGGGACTCTCGAACAAACAGATCGCGCGTCAGCTCGGCAGCTCGGAGAGCGCGGTCAAGGCCAACTTCCAGCAGCTGTTCAACAAGCTCGACGTGCGCTCGCGCAGCCAGCTGGTGATGGTGGTGATCCAGAACTACGGCGACCTGATCTGATCGCCGCAGTCGCTGCCGCTTTCACAGCAGCTGGAAAGCGGCGACGGCCACCAGCGTCGGCGCCAGGGCGGCCAGCAGCAGCCCGCCCGCGCTGATCGCGCCGTCGTCGAAGTGATCCTTGAGGATGGAGAAGCCGGCCGGGTTGGGTGCATTGGCGATCACCGTGAGGCCGCCACCCGTCACAGCGCCGGCCACCAGCGCGTACTTGAAGGCATCGTCGATGCCTTGCACGAGCGAGCCCAGGTAGGTCAGCGCCGCGTTGTCGGTGATGGCCGTGAGCGCCGTGGAGCCGAAGAACAGCACGGTCGGGTCCATGCCGGCCAGCAGGTCCTGCAGCCACCATTTCTGCTGCGCGCCCAAGGTCACCAGTCCGGCCAGGAAGAAGGCCACGAGCAGGCCTTCGCGCAGCATCAGGCGATCGTTGTGCCGCTCGTAGGCGTCCACCACGCCGAGAAAGAACAGGAACATCGCGATGAACACGGTCGGGTGGTGGGCGAACACCACGACTCCCACCAGGAAAGCCAGGTGCACGGCGATCAGCGGCGCCGGCACGCGAGGGCCGGTGGCCGGGCTGGCCGGCAGCGCAGCAAGCTCCTTGCGGGCCCAGGCCGTCACCGCCACGGCGTTGATCAGCACGGCGATGGCCGCCTTCCAGCCGAACAGCGTGATCATGTCGCCGATGCCCCAGCCCCAGACGCCCGCCACCATGAGCACGGGCGGCGCGGCGAATGGGGTCAGTGTGCCGCCGATGGACACGTTGACGAACAGCACGCCCAACGTGGCGTACTTGAGCCGCTTCGAGGTCGGCTGCGAGTAGACCTGGTCGCGCAGCATCAGTGCTGCCAGGGTCATCGCTGCGGGCTCGGTGATGAAGGAGCCGAGCAGGGGTACGAGCGACAGGGTGAGGAAATAAACGGCGACCGGCGAGGGCAGCGGCAGCGCCCTGGACAGGCCGCGGACCAGCAGGCCCGCGGCATACAGCACCGGACGGCTCGCCGCGATCACCATGATCACGAAGACGAACATCGCCTCGGTGTAGTTGAGCCCTTCCAGGTAATGCGTCGCCGACTCGGCACCGCTGTGACTGAACAGGAACAGTGTGAACACCAGCGCCCAGAAACCGAAGACGGCTTCCACTTCGCCGAGCAGATGCCAGATGCCTGCATGCCTGGGGTGGAGGTCGGCCAGCTTCTCGAACTTCGAGGCGAGGAAGGTGTGGACGATGGCGACTGCGAACAGCGCAGTCCCCACGATCTCCGGCAGGGTCGGGCTCATGATCGCTCGGGGGTCTGGTGGGCTAAACGCCGATTATTCCATATTGCTTGCGTCCGACTTCGCGGCCCTGTATCTTTCGCGCCCCTGCAGTTTCGCAGCAGGTTTTTTTCCGCAGTTCGGCAGGCGCGTAGCTCAGCTGGTTAGAGCACCACCTTGACATGGTGGGGGTCGGAGGTTCGAGTCCTCTCGCGCCTACCAAATCGACGAGTTTCCATCGCTAGATTTGGT
>JALRLM010000077.1 GCA_023254435.1 Hydrocarboniphaga sp. | reverse complement strand
CTGCAGTGCGTGCACTGAATGCTTGTGGTTACAAGATCAGCAGCATCACCGACGTCACCCCCATTCCCCACAACGGCTGCCGCCCGCCCAAGAAGCGTCGCGTTTAATCAGGAGACGGTAAAATGGCTCGTTATATTGGTCCCAAGTGCAAGCTGTCCCGTCGTGCCGGCGCCGACCTTCTTCTGAAGGGTCGTGGCCGCTCGCTGGAAACCAAGTGCAAGCTCGAAACGCCCCCCGGCCAGCACGGCGCCCGCAAGCCCCGCCTGTCGGACTACGCGACCGAGCTGCGTGAGAAGCAGAAGCTCAAGCAGATGTACGGTCTGCTCGAGCGTCAGTTCCGCAACTACTACTACAAGGCGACCAAGACCAAGGGCGCGACGGGTCTGAACCTGTTGCTGGCTCTGGAAACCCGCCTCGACAACGTCGTCTACCGCATGGGCTTCGGCCGTACGCGCGCGGAAGCGCGCCAGCTGGTCGGACACAAGGCGGTGGTCGTCAACGGTCAGTCGGTCAACATTCCGTCCTACAAGGTTCAGGTCGGTGATGTCGTCGAAGTGCGTGAGAAGTCGCGCAGCCAGAGCCGCATTGCCGAATCGCTGTCGATCGCCGCGCAGATCGGTTTCCCGGAATGGCTGGAAGTGGACGAGAAGGGCCTCAAGGGTACCTTCAAGTCACTGCCGAGCCGCGATCAGATCGTGCCGGACATCAACGAAAACCTGGTCGTCGAGCTTTACTCGAAGTAATCGCTGCTGTCGGTTCGTTGTTGCTGCCAACGCGATCTTCTTCACTAATGAGGTATCTGGCCCATGCAGGGTTTTGTCGCTGATTTGCTCAAGCCGCGTCTGGTCGAAGTCGAAGCCGAATCGGCTTCCCGCGCCCGTGTCTCGCTGGAGCCGCTGGAGCGTGGCTTCGGCCACACCCTAGGCAACGCGCTTCGTCGCATCCTGCTGTCGTCGATTCCGGGCGCGGCGATTACCGAAGTGCAGATCGAAGGCGTGGTGCACGAGTACAGCTCGATCGAAGGCGTGCAGGAAGACGTCATCGACATCCTGCTGAACATCAAGAACATCGCTATCCGCATGCACGCTCGCGAAGAAGCGACGCTGCGTCTGGAGAAGTCGGGCAAGGGTCCGGTTACGGCAGCCGACATCAAGCTCGATCACGACGTCGAAATCGTGAACCCGGATCTGGTCATCGCCAATCTGACCGGCGGCAAGCTCAACGTCAGCCTCAAGGTAACGCGTGGCCGTGGCTACGTGCCCGCGGCTGCGATGCGCGCCGTCGAAGAGCCCAGCTCGGCCGTCGGTGTGCTCAAGCTCGATGCTTCGTACAGCCCGGTTCGTCGCGTCAGCTACAGCGTCGAGCGTGCTCGTGTCGAGCAGCGCACCGACCTCGACAAGCTGATCCTGGATCTGGATACCAATGGCGGCATCGATCCGGCCGAAGCGGTTCGCCTGGCCGCGCGCATCCTGCGCGACCAGCTGGCCGTGTTCGTCGACCTCGAAGCCGAGACCGCCACCGCGGCCGTCACCGGCAAGAAGGAGCTGTCGCCGATCCTGTTCCGCCCGATCGACGATCTGGAACTCACGGTGCGTTCGGCCAACTGCCTCAAGGCCGAGAACGTCTACTACATCGGTGATCTGGTGCAGCGCACCGAAACCGAGCTCATGAAGACGCCGAACCTGGGCAAGAAATCGCTCAACGAGATCAAGGAGGCCCTCAAGGCTCACGATCTCGACCTGGGTATGAAGCTCGAAAACTGGTCTGCGCCGAAATCGTCGGTGGGCTAAGCAGTACTTAATTCTGGAAGGATAGAAACATGCGTCACGGTATTGCAGGCCGCACCTTCGGCCGTCCCAGCGCCCACCGCAAAGCGACGATGCAGTCTGTCGCGGTTGCCCTGTTCAAGCACGAGCTGATCCGCACCACGGTGCCGAAGGCCAAGGAGCTGCGCAAGCTCGCCGAGCCGCTGATCACTCGCGCCAAGACCGACAGCGTCGCGAATCGTCGCCTCGTCTTCGCCCGCCTGCGTGATCGCGACGCGGTGCAGAAGCTGTTCAACGACATCGCGCCGCGCTTCAACGGCCGTCCGGGTGGCTACACCCGCATCCTGCGTTGCGGCTTCCGCCCCGGCGACAACGCGCCGATGGCCTACATCGAGCTCGTGGACCGCAAGGTCGGCGGCGTCGTGGAAGCCACCGCTGCAGAGTAAGTAATGTGTTTTAGAAAAAGCGGCCTTCGGGCCGCTTTTTTTATGTCCGCAGATATTTCTGGTGGTCGCGCCAGGCGAAGTCCGCCCTTTGGCGTCTCGCCGTCTGTTGGGTGCCGTCCTGGCCAGCGTCGCGCGCTAGGAGCCGGATTTCAGATCATGGCTGCGGCGGTCTCGGTTTTGTCAAAATACTTCGTACGATCATCTGCTTACCGCTGAAACAGCGCGGTTGGCCGAAGCGCACCCCTGCGCCTGTGGTATCGGACGCCGCAGGCCGTGGAGCAAATCACCTAGTGACCGGCGCACAGACGGTGTGATGCTCGAAATTGTTTCATGGGGTATCCACTCGGCTCGCTGTTTGCTTACAGACCAACGCAGCGTAACAAGTCGATGCGGAACAAACTGCTCCTTTGGTGGTCCCGCACCCCGGGAAATCCACCTTGAAGAGTGAGAACCACGTCGCTAGTCTCGTGAATGTCGCATGAATCAGTCATAGCACTGACATGTATGCGGGTGAATTCCAAATTGTTTTTGTGGTCGTTGCTCACTAGGGAGATCATGATGAAGTTGAGTGCACAAGGTAAGCTCCGGCTTGCCGCCAAGCTGGCGTTCCTTGCTGGCATCGGGACCATGGGCTCGGGAGCCTATGCTCAGGAAGCGGCGACTCCCGCCGCCTCGGAGGCTGAAGCAGCCTCGGATGGTTCGGTTTCGCTGGACGCCATGGTGGTGACCGGTACGCGCCTCAAGAGCAAGACGCTCACGGCCGCCAGCCCGGTTGCTGAAATTCAGGGCGAAGAATTCCGCTTCGCTGGTGCGACCATCGCGGAAGATCTGGTCAACCAGTACCCACAGCTGACCCCCGCGTTCGATAACCAGCTCAACAACCCGTCGCTGGGTTACGCCACGGTCGATCTCCGTGGTCTGGGCCCGGAACGTACGCTGACCCTGCTCAACGGCCGCCGTATGCCGAAGGGCGCCGGCGAATACGCCGACATCAGCCTGGTTCCCGCCGCGCTCATCAAGCGCGTCGACGTGCTGACCGGCGGTGCCTCGGCCGTTTACGGCTCCGACGCCGTGGCCGGTGTTGTGAACTTCATCCTCGACGACGAGTTCGAGGGCGTGAAGATCAATGGCGGCTGGAACGCCTATCAGCACGACAACGACAACAAGTACGTCCAGGGTCTCATGGATCGGCGCGGCTTCGACTACCCCTCGGGTGGCTCGGGCTTCGACGGCATCTCGCGCAACCTCGACATCGTCATCGGCAGCGCCTTCGGTGAAAAGGGCCACGCGACTGCTTGGGGTACCTGGCGCAAGAACGCTCCGCTGTTCCAGGCCCAGCGTGACTACTCGAGCTGCGCCCTGAACGGCGCCGGCACCTCCTGCGGTGGTTCGGCCACGGCCGATCCGGCCAACTTCTACGTCGTGGCGCCGGAAAGCGGCATCTACTCGTACGTCAATCCGAGTGCCTCGGGCACCTGGTCCGCCGAAGCGGGTCCGACCTATCTCTACAACTTTGCTCCGGTCAACTACTACCAGCGTCCCGACTCGCGCTGGACGACGGGCGCCAACGTTAAGTACGAGATCAACGACTACGCCAAGCCGTACCTGACGGCCATGTACGTCAACCGTAACAGCAGCGTGCAGATCGCCGAATCCGGCGCGTTCTTCACCGACGTCTCGGTCAACTGCGACACGCCGCAAATCGGCACGCTCTGCAACGACGTGGGCATCACCGACGACGAATTCACCGTCTACGTGGCCAAGCGTAACGTCGAAGGTGGCCCGCGTTTCAACAACAGCGAGTCGAACAACTTCAGCGTGACCACGGGTATCGGCGGCGCCGTCTGGGGCAGCTGGAGCTATGACACGTCCTACACCTACAACCGCGCTTCGACCACGATCGTCGGCACCAACGACTTCCTGAGCTCGCGCATCCGTGACGCGCTGCTGGGTTGCCCGAGCGGCTCGTTCGACGGCTGCTTGCCCTACGACGTCTGGACCGACTCGGTCTCGCAGGAATCGGCGCAGGCTCTGGCCGGCATCAGCATGCAGCAGTACGTCACCGACATGCGCGTGTTCAACGCGTACCTGAGCGGCGACCTCGGTGTGGGCCTGCCCTCCGCCAACGGCGCGCCGGTCGGCCTCGTCGTCGGTTACGAAAACCGCTTCGAGCGCTACAGCTACTCCGCGGACTCCGCGCTGGCCAACGGCGACTTCGCCGGTTCGGGCAGCGAAAGCCCGCCGCTGAGCGCTTCCATCGGCGTCGAAGAATTCTTCGCCGAAAGCAACGTGCCGATCCTGGCCGACCTCGGTCCGCTGAGCCACCTGGATGCCGAACTCGCCTACCGTACCTCCGAGTACAAGCAGTCCGGCAACGCCGATACCTACAAGATCGGTTTCACGGCCGGCTTCCTGAATGACCGTTACGTGCTGCGTGGCGGCTTCAACCGTGCGACGCGCGCGCCCGGCATCAACGACCTGTTCCTGACGCAGCAGATCGGCCTCTGGAGCGGCGCTGACCCCTGCGCCGGCGCCAACCCGACCTACACGGCCGAGCAGTGCGCCCTCACCGGCGTGTCGGCTGATCAGTACGGCAGCGTCGCCGCCAACCCGGCCAACCAGTACAACCAGATCTCCGGTGGTAACACCGAACTGGATCCGGAAAAGGCGGACACCTGGACCTTCGGCTTCGCGGCCGAGCCGGTCAAGCGTCTGCAGGTGGCGGTCGACTACTACCAGATCGAAATCGAAGACGCGATCGGTGGCGTCGGCGCGCGTAACATCATCGACGCTTGCGCCCTG
Organism: Hydrocarboniphaga sp.; assembly: GCA_023254435.1. Lineage (GTDB taxonomy): Bacteria > Pseudomonadota > Gammaproteobacteria > Nevskiales > Nevskiaceae > Hydrocarboniphaga. The sequence goes on along the minus strand of JALRLM010000077.1, from coordinate 8,785 downwards.
ACCGCCGACTCCGCTTCGTGCGCTCTGATCAACCGCAACCCGACCACCGGCGATCTGTTCCGCGGTACCGACGGTTATGTCGTCAACACCCCGCAGAACCTCGGCGGCATCAAGGTTCGCGGTATCGACTTCAACACCTCGTACTCGATGGAAGTCGGTCCGGGCCGTCTGTCGGCCTCGCTCATGGGCACCTACCTGCTCGAGAAGACCATCGCTCCGCTGGCCGCTCTCGACAGCACGTCCTATGACTGCACGGGCATCATCAGCCCGCAGTGCTCGCAGGCTCCGGAATGGCGCCACATCGTGACGCTGCGCTACAACATCGATCAGTACACGGTGGGTATGCGCTGGCGCTACTTTGGCGCGCTCGACTACAAGGAGCCGCGCAACATCGCCACCAAGGGTAATGCGCTCACCACGGATACCCTGCTGGTTGCCGACGGCGGCGTCGATGCCTACAACTGGTTCGACCTGAACGGCACTGTCGCCTTCGGTCCGGCCACGCTGACCGCAGGCGTCAACAACGTGTTCGACAAGGAACCGCCGATGGTGGGCAGCACGCTGACCGACAACGGCAACGGCCTCGCCGGCTACGACCAGCTCGGTCGCTATGTGTTCACGAGCCTGACGCTGGAGTTCTAAGCCAAGGGTTGTAGCGTGTGAATCGGGCGGCGGGCCTTCGGGCCCGCCGCCTTTTTGTTTTATCTTCCCCGGCGACGAGCGGTCCCGTCTTTCGCCGAAGAGGTCTTTCGATGTCTGCTGAATCCGAACGCGGTTATAAAACTTCGAGCCTCGCCATGAAGGATGTCGAAGCGGGTTACGAGCTGCTGCGCGCCGGGAGCTTCGCCGAAGCGCTCGAGCACGCCGAGCGGCTTCTTGCGCGAGCGCCCGACGACATCGTGGCGCTCGATTACGCCAGTGAAGCGGCGCTGGTCAATGACGACCCCGCGCGTGCACTGGTCTGGATCGATCGCGCCGTGCAACTCAGCGGCAGCCCGGCTTTCACACTCAAGAAGGCGCGCCTGCTGCTCCAGATGCGGCGTCGCGGCGAAGCCTGCCAGGCCGCGGCGGAAGCTGCGAAATCGCCGGTCCAGGATCCGAACCTGCTCTGGCAAGTGGCGTCCCTGCACTCGGCGGGACATCGCTTCGCCGAAGCCATCGAATACTACGAGGCCGTGCGCAAGCGGGTGGGCGATCATCCGCCCTTGTTGTACGACCTTGCCGTTGCGCGCTTTTTCTCCGGGCAGATGAACGCCGCAGAGATCGATCTCGATCGTCTGCTGCAACGTGCTCCACAAGTCGGGCATGCCTGGTATCTGCGCTCGACCTTGCGTCGACAGACGGCCGAGCGAAATCATGTGGCCGAGTTGCGTCAGTGCCTGAGCCGCGGGCTGCCCAACGCCAACGCGGAGTCGGCCGTTCTCTACGCCCTGTCCAAGGAACTCGAAGACCTGGGAGACGAAGAACAGTCGATGTCGGTGCTGCTCGAGGCTGCCCAAAAGCGGCGCAGCGCTTCCGAGTACAACATCGACAACGAATGCCGGGCGATGGATGACATTCGCCGCGTCTACACGCGCGACGTCATGGAACAGCCGACGCAGGGACACACCGAGGCCGGTGCGATCTTCATCGTCGGCATGCCGCGCACGGGAACGACGCTGGTCGAGCGCTTCTTCGTCCAGTCGCAGGCGGCGAAGTCAGCCGGAGAGCTGCTCGATTTCGCCAATCTGCTGGCCTCCTCCGTTCGGCGCTACGCGACGCAGGGCCACGTGGGGCAGGATCCCGAGCGGCCGGCGGTCGAAGTCTCGACGAACATCGACTTCGAGGCCCTGGGGCGCGACTACATGAGGGGCGCGCGCGAGTCCGCGGAGGGCAGCCCGATCTTCATCGACAAGATGCCCGTCAACTTCATGTACTGCGGCTTGATTCGCAAAGCCCTCCCGCAGGCGCGCATCGTTCACGTGGTGCGCGATCCGCTCGACACCTGTCATGCGATTCTCAAGACGCTGTTCTTCGAGGCCTATCCGTTCTCTTACGACCAGCGTGAACTGGCTCTCTACTACATTGCCTATCACCGCATGATGCAGCACTGGCACCAGGTGATGCCGGGCCAGATCCTGGATGTGCAGTACGAAGATCTGGTGCGCGATCCCGAAACGCAGGCGCGCCGCATCTACGATTGGTGCGGCCTGCGGTGGAGCCCCGACGCCTTGTCGACTCCCACCGAAAGCACCGCGTACGCAACGGCGAGTGCGGCGCAGGTGCGTGAGCCCGTGCATCAGCGCTCGCTGAATCGTTCGCGCCAGCATCGTGCCGCGCTGGCTACCCTGGTCGAAATGCTCGAGAGCGCCGGCATTCCGGTGCCTTGAGAAGCTTCGGCGCGATCTTGCTGTCAGTCTGCAGCAGAGAAGATTGTGCCAGCAGCCCTCGGCTCCTGACGGTTGTCAGGGCCGGGGTTGCATATCGAACGCGACCGTCAGGCGAGGCTCGTCATCTTCGAAAGGCCGCGTGCCGTGCCAGAAGTACGAGGGGAACAGCACGAGATGGCCGGGCTTCGGTTGGATCAGGCGCCTCGGCGGCAGGCCATCGTGAAGAAAATCCAGGGGCTGCCCCAGCGTCAGCCAGCCGGCGCCCGTCTCGTTCTGTGACCGCGTGACGGATGCCGGGACCGAGACGTAGAAGGCCGAGCTGAGCCAGCCTTGCGGATGAATGTGGTTGCTGTGACGGCCCGAGCGCCACAGTCGGACCGACCACGATCCGACGATGGAAACTGTTTTCGACTTGCGCGACAGGAACGGGTGCCGTGCATCCTCGGGCAGCGTGCCGAGCCATCGCTCGATGCTGGTCATCAGTGCTTTTTCGGCGGCGGTGATCGCGGGATCGCTGCGGCCGAACAGGCGGCCGCTGGTCTGCGAGCCGTCGCGCACGCTCTGCCCCATCGGGGCGCGAACCGCGCCGTGCAGCCGGTTCAGCGACTGTTCCAAGGCCTGCAGCGGCGGCATGGCTGCAACCGAGGCTGGCGGCAACTCCACTTCGAAAGCGCCGACGAATCGTTCGTAGTCGCAAAGCCAGAATTCACGCGGATCGGACGACAGGCGCCAGGCGAGTCCCAGGTGAGCCCAGGCTTCCTGATTGCCCGGGAAGCGTTGCGTCGCGTGCTCGGCCAGTTGCCGGGCTTCGTCGACGCGCCCGCAGCGGAAGGCCTGCCGAATTCGCGCGTTGACGAAGGCGATGTTGCCTTCGCCCAGGACCCGGCCGGCGCGAGCGAACAAGGCATCGGCGCGCACCGTGTCGCCCATGCCGATCAGGGCTTCCGCCGCCAGCCAGTCCAGTTCCGGGCTGGCGCTCGCATCGCGTTGCGCCTGTTCGGCTGCCCGCAGGGCTTCGGGCCAGCGCGAGGCCGCCAGCAGGGTCTGCAGCCAGGCGGCTCGCAGGGGCTGGTTGCCGGGCTGGCCGCGCACTGCGGCTTCGAACGCAGCCAGAGGGTCCTCTTGCTCCTGTTCGCCGTATTCCCAGAGCATCTGGGCGAGTGTCTCGTGGGCCTGGACGAACGAAGGATGCTGCATGGCCAGGGCTCGAGCGCCGGCCAGCGCCTGCGCGGTGTCGCCAAGGTCGGCCAGTAGCCCATTGATGGCATTGCTCACCTCGGGGCCGGTTTCGCCGAGTTGCCGGGCCCGGCGCATGCAGGCCATCGCGTCTTCCACGCGGCCCAGCAGGCGCTGCACCGCCCCCCATTGGACCCAGGTCGGGCCGAACTGGGGCGCCAGCGCGACCGCCTGCCTGAACGCCTGCTCCGCCTGGCCCAGGTCTTCCTTGGTGCGCAGGGCGCTGCCGAGGCCTCGCCACGCCGGCGCATGCGAGGGCGCGACTCGCAGGGCCTGCCGGAATGATTCCACGGCGGTGTCGACATCGCCGGCCTTCAGCAGTAGCAGTCCGCGCTGCGTGCAGCAGCCGGGCGATGACGTGAACTTCGCCAGCAGATCGATCGCCTCGCGCGACCGGCCCTTGCGGCTCAACCAGGCGGCGGCATTCTTAGCCACGACCTCGCTATCGGGCAGCAACTGCCGCGCGCGCTCGAAGGCTTGGCCGGCACCGGGCGAGTCCCCGCATTCCTCCAGCGACATGCCGAGCAGCTGTTGGGCATCGGCGGAGTGGGGCGCTTCGGCGGCCAGCGCCCGGGCGATCGCGAGGGCGGACCGAGATTTCTTTTCGGACAGCTGCTGCAGGGCCAGCTGGAACCGGCCGGATTGTGCAGGCGACAGTGGATGATTGCGCGGTTGCATCGTCTGGCAGCGAGCGGGCTTGCGCTTCTGCATGCATGAATCGCTGCCACGGCCGGCGGTGCTGGCGTAGAGTCTTCGCACTGCCCGTCGTGGTGGCCCGAGGATCGAGGCGGACCGGGTATCGCTGGAGTGAGGATGAACAACGGAGCAGAACCTGCGATGCGTGCACGGGCCGAAGCGCTGCTGTCGGCGCGCGACTATCCGGCCGCCGTGGGTGCTTACGAGGTGCTGTTGCGGCAGGCGCCCGCGCGTGGCGACGACTGGTTCAATCTCGCCCACGCACTGCGTCACGCCGGACGCTTTCACGATGCATTGGGCGCCTACGCGCAGGCACTGCGGCATCGGGTGGCGAACCCGGCCGAAGTCCATCTGAATCGCGCGGTGATCTACTCCGATCATCTGGCCGACGATTCCGCCGCCGAGCGCGAGCTGATGGCGGCGCTGCAACTCGATCCGCGGCACGTTGCGGCGCTGCTCAATCTGGGACTGCTGTACGAGGAGCGAGGCGATCGCGCCTCGGCAGTGCGCTGCTACGAGCGTCTGCTCTCACTCGGTGGGGCGGCGGGCGGGCCGGCCCTCGTCGAAGCGTCTGCCAGATTGCTGCCGCTATCGACCGCAGCCTCGCAGGACGTGACGCGTCTCGAGGCGCTGCATCGCATGGCCGGGAGCGCCGTGCGAGCCGATCCCCTCACGAGGGCGAATCTCTACTTCGCGCTGGGTCGTTGCCACGACGAGCGCGGCGAGATCGATGCCGCATTCACCAGCTTTGCGCGTGGCAAGCATCTGGCCCATGTCATGGCGGCACCTTACGACGCGCAACGGACGGCGCGGATTTTTGGTCAGATCGCCGATGCCGCGACACCACTGCATCACGCGTCCCGGCGCGCGGACGCAATGCCCAAGCCCTTGTTCGTCTGCGGCATGTTTCGCTCGGGCTCGACGCTGGTCGAGCGGGTGCTGGATGCCCATTCGCAGATCGTTGCGGGCGGCGAACTGGAGATTCTGCCGCGGCTCGTGCGGACGCAGCTTCAACCGTTTCCCGAAGCGCTGCGCGCCGTCGGCGAGCGCGAGGCCGCGGATCTGGCGATGCGATATCGCCAGCAACTGCCCGAGCGCCTGCGTTCCTCGAGTGGCGCGATCCGCTACTTCACCGACAAGCGCCCCGACAATTTTCGGCTGATCGGTCTCGTGCTGCAGATGTTTCCTGCGGCGCGAATCGTGCACACGCGGCGCGATGCCCTCGACAACGGGCTCGCGATCTTCATGCAGAACCTGAATCCGCGGGTATTCGACTACGCGGGAGCGCTGGAATCGATCGGCGACTACTACGCGCACTACGACGCCTTGATGGCGCACTGGAAGCGGCTCTATCCCGCGCAGATCCATGACTTCCGCTACGAGCGCTTCGTCGCCGAACCGGAGAAGGAACTGGCGGCTCTGCTCTCGTTCCTCGGTCTGCCGATGGAGGCGGGCTGCCTGAACTTTCACGAGCGTCCCGGCGTGGTCAAGACCGCGAGCTTCTGGCAGGTACGACGGCCGCTGCACGCGCAGGCCTGCGGAAGAGGGCGGCGCTACCGTCATCACCTGCAGCCCTTGATCGCAAGTCTGAAGCGGCATGGCATCGAGGTCGATGCCGGCTAGCCGGGCGGCTCGTCCGGCGCCGGTGGATCAGCGCTGCGCCATCGCCCGATAATCGCGCAGCGCGCTGGCGAGTTCCCTGACGATCGTCCGCTCCTCTTCACTGATCAGCGGATTCCAGACGTCGAATATCAGCACCACGCGCAGCTCGTTGCTGTCGTTCCGGGCTTCATGCTCGATGGTGTCGTCGAACACGATCACCTTGCCCTTCTGCCACTGCAGCCGGTCATAGCCGACGCGGAAGGAGCAGCCATCGGGCACCACGAGCGGCAAGTGGCCGACCAGGCGCGCGTTGGTCTCGCCGTTGTGAGGCGGAATGACGGTGCGTGGCGCCAGTGCGGAGAACATGGCATTGGGACACAGGCCCGGAATCTGCACGGCGCCGACCTGCTCGAGCGCGGCGACCGTGCGCGGGCACAGCTCGACGTTCGCCTGAACGCGTTCGCCGTGCTGCCAGAGATGCAGCGAACTCCACTGGCGGGAATGATTCAGCTCCTGCCACTGGTTGACCGGATCGCCGGGCCGATACTGGATGTAGGGCGCGAACGCATCCTGGTGCGAGGCGAGTGCGGCGAGCAGTTCGCCGCAGATGATGTCGGTCTGCGCCTCAAGCTCGGGCACCCAGGAAAACTGCTCGGTTGAGTAGAACGGAATCGCGGGCAGTCGCGGCACGTGCAGGTTGTTGCACTCGGCGCGATAGGGGCGCGTGCGTCCGGCGAGGATCGAGGCGGCTTCGTCCCAGCGCCCATCGGTGGCCAGCGTCGCCGGTTCGCGCGCAGCGGCCATGCGCTGGCGCAGGAAGTCGGCGCACTCTTCGGCGTCCCGTGCGACGACATCGCGGGCATGTTCGAGGCGGCGCCGCAGCGTGGCCGGCCATGCGGCCTCGACGGGCGCCACGTGCAGAACATCGCGAAACACCGTTGCCGCAGCGCGCCTGCCGCGATGCTGTTCGAGAAACTCCGCCTTGCTGAGCAGTCCCGGAAGAAAATACGGGTCGAGCGCCAGGGCTTCCATGATCGTGGCCCAGGTCGCGTTGGCATCGCCGCGATCCCGATGAACGACGCTGATCGTCAGCACGATCATCGGGTCGCGCGGCGCGGCGCGGCGCGCGAGCGACAGCAACTCCAGCGCCCGGCCGGTATCGCGGCGGCGCAGTGCGCTGACGCCCAGGCTGTATAGCGCGCCGACGTGCTGGGGTTCTGCCGAGCGCACTCGCTCCCACAACGCTTCGGACTCGGGCCAGCGTCCTGCAGAGGCTGCCGCACCAGCGGCTTCGATCAAATTGGCGAGTTCAGTCGGGGTCAAACGTGGTCTCGTTCAGTTGCGCTGGAATGTTCGAAGGCGGTCTGTCGATACGCATGGCATCGATCGATTTCATCGGCGCTGGCGATGGCCGTCCCATCGAAATGGGAGCCCGGGGTAACATGCGTCCAAGGCCGATGCAAGAGTGAATTCCGATTGACTGTTCCAAACGGCTTCGGTGCTAGCATAATCGCTGGCCAGTGTTGGCTACGCTTCTTGCATGCCGATTCGTTTTATTGCTTTCTTCGCTGTCACATTTCCCAACAGGTAACAAACATGATCGAGACGATGAGCCGGTCCGTGCGCATCGCCTGCGTCGCAATGAGCGCCGCGGCGGCGGGCTGGATTGCCACCGAAGCCTTTGCACAAGAAGGTAAGGTCAACTCCGTCATCAGTGAGCAGATCAAGGCCGAGCAGGCCGCTCAAGCGTCGCAGAAGCGCATCACGCAGCTCGACGACGAGGCCACTGGCATGCTGGCGGACTACCGCCAGATGATCACCGAGGCGCAGGGCCTCAAGGTCTACAACGAGCAGCTCGCCGCGCAGGTCAAGTCGCAGGACGAAGAAGTCGCGACCATGAGCCAGCAGATCGGCGAGATCGAGACCACCTCGCGCGAAGTGCTGCCGATGATGACCAAGATGCTCGACACGCTCGATCAGTTCGTGAAGCTCGACATCCCCTTCCTGCCCGAAGAGCGCGCCGGTCGCCTCGCCACGCTCAAGGAAATGATGACGCGCGCCGACGTTTCGCTGTCCGAAAAGTACCGTCGCATCGTCGAGGCCTATCAGGTCGAGATGGAATACGGCCGCACGCTGGAAGCCTATGAAGGCAAGGTCGAAGAAAAGACCGTGCAGTTCCTGCGCGCCGGTCGCGTCGCCCTGCTGTACCAGACCCTGGACGGCAAGGAAACCGGTTACTGGGACGTCGCCTCCAAGTCCTGGAAGGTCGATAACAGCTACAACGAAGCCATTCTCGCCGGCTTGAAGGTGGCGAAGAAGCAGTCCGCTCCGGACTTCATCCGCGTTCCGGTGCCCGCTGCCAAGGAGATCAACTAATGTTGCGCGCGATGTCTCGCTCCGCTGCCGTCCTCCTGGCGCTGGCGATTGCTGCTCCCGTGGCCCATGCGGCCGCTCCGGGCAATCTCGACGAACTGCTGGAACAGACCCGTACGCTGCGCGAACGCGAAGCGGCGGCGAACAAGGAGCGCGAGGCCAAGTTCCTGGCCGAGCGCAACAAGCAGGCCGAGCTGCTGAACCAGGCCAAGGCCGAGCTCAACGAACTGCAGAATCGCCAGAAGGCGCTGTCGTCCTCGTTCGATGCCAACGAAAAGAAGCTCACCGACCTGCAGGCGCAGCTCGATGCGCGCTCGGGCACGCTCGGTGAAATGTTCGGCGTCGTGCGTCAGGTCGCCAACGACTTCTCGTCGGTGGTGCACAACTCCATCATCAGCGCCCAGTACCCGGATCGCGAAGCCTTCGTGACCAAGCTGGCGCAGTCCAAGTCGCTGCCGTCGATCGGCGATCTCGAGCGCTTCGGGTTCGAGCTGCAGCGCGAAATGACC
>JALRLM010000044.1 GCA_023254435.1 Hydrocarboniphaga sp. | reverse complement strand
CCCGATCCAGCCTGCGCCGGGCAGGTACACCTCGCACCAGGCGTGCAGGTCGGTGAAGTCCACTTCGGTGCCCGAGGGGCCGTCGAGCGACTTCACGTCGGGCGTGAGCTGGATCAGGTATCCCGAGCAGAAGCGCGCGGCCAGGCCCAGGTGGCGCAGGGTCTGCACCAGCAGCCAGGCCGAATCGCGGCAGGAGCCCGAGGCGAGTTCCAGCGTCTGTTCCGGCGTCTGCACGCCGGGTTCCATGCGGATCAGGTAGCGCACCATGGTCTGGATGCGCTGGTTGAGGCCCACCACGAAGTCGGTCGAACGCTGTTCGGTGCGGTCGATGGAGGCGACGAAGGCCGCCAGCAGCGGCGTCAGCTCATCGGTGCGCAGGTAGAGCTTGAGCTCGTCCTTCTGCGCGTCGGTGTAGGCGAACGGGAAGTTCTCGGCGTCGGGCTCGACGAAGAAGTCGAAGGGGTTGTAGACCGCCATGTCGGCGACCAGGTCGACCGTGACCTTGAACTCGGTGACGTCCTCGGGGAAGACCACGCGGGCCAGCCAGTTCGAGAACGAGTCCTGCTGCCAGTTCAGGAAGTGCGGCTCGGGCTCGATGCGCAGCGAGTAGCTCAGCACCCGCGTGCGCGAATGCGGCGCGGGGCGCAGGCGGATGATCTGGGGCGACAGGGTGACCTGACGGTCGTAGCGATAAACCGTCTGGTGAAACAGGGCGGCGTGGAGAGTCATCGTGACGGGCTTTCAGTGCCTGTGGACGCGCGGAAATGGAATCGATCGCGACGGGCACGGGTGGCTGGGGGCCGACATCATACGCATGGATCTCCGGACAGGTGGTGTCGCCTCGGTGCCCGCCGGGTAGGGGAATCCTCATTCGGGAGCCCCGCCGGTCGCGGCTACAATAAGCAAAAACCGTAAGCAAAAATTGTTTCACCAACCGTGACACCGGGGCGCCCGGTGCTTGGAGCAACCGATGTCGGTGTTTTCGCATCCTGAATTCGATCATCACGAGATCGTCGCTTTTCATCACGACCGCAAGAGCGGGCTCAAGGCCATCGTCGCGGTCCACAACACGCATCTGGGCCAGGGACTGGGCGGCTGCCGCATGTATCCCTACGCCACCGAAGGAGCGGCCGTCACCGACGTGCTGAGGCTGTCGCGCGGCATGACCTACAAGGCCGCGCTGGCGGGGCTGAAGCAGGGGGGCGGCAAGTCGGTGATCATCGGCGACCCGCGCACCGAGAAGACGCCCGAGATGATGCGGGCCATGGGCCGCTTCGTCGAAACCCTGAGCGGGCAGTACGTGATCGCCGAGGATTCGGGCACCAACGTGGCCGACATCCACCTGATGGCCGAGCACACGCGCCACGTGGGCGGGCTGGCCGACGCCGCCGCCACGGCCGAAGGCCGCACCGGCGACCCGTCGCCGGCCACGGCACTGGGCGTGTTCTACGGCATCCAGGCCGCGGTGCGCTTCAAGCTGGGGCGCGACGACCTCAAGGGCCTGCGCGTGGCCATCCAGGGCGTCGGCAACGTCGGCTTCCGCCTGGCCGGGCATCTGCACGCGGCCGGCGCCGAGCTCTGGGTCACCGACAGCTACGCGCCCGCCGTGGAGCGCTGCGTCGCCACCTATGGCGCGCATGCAGTGGCCATGGATCGCATCTGTTCGCTGGACGTCGACGTGTTCGCGCCCTGCGCGCTGGGCGCCATCCTCGACGACCTCAGCATTCCGCAGCTCAAGGCCCGGATCGTCGCCGGTGCCGCCAACAACCAGCTCGCCGAGCGCCGCCACGGCGGCATGCTGCTGGAGCGCGGCATCCTCTACGCGCCCGACTACGTCATCAATGCCGGCGGCATCATCGACATCTACTACGAGGGTGCGAATTACCACTGGCCGACCGTGGACGCGCATCTGCGCCAGATCGGTGCGACGCTGGGCCGCGTGTTCGAGCGTGCCGACGAGGACGGTCAGCCCACCGGCGTGATCGCCGACCGCATGGCCGAGGAAATCTTCGCCGGCTGAGTCCGAAGGCTGGCGAGGGGCCGCCTTACTCGGCCAGGTTCACCGTCTCCGACTCGCTCTCGTCGAGCACCACCGAGGCCTGAGTCAGGAACACGAAGCCGTCGTTGGTGCTGGGATTCTCGACATCGGCGTTGCAGGTCAGCGCCAGCGTGTAGCTGCCGGCCGCCATGAGCGGAAAGTCGTAGTAGAAGCTGTCGCCGTCGTCGGACACCTGCACGTCGGCGGCCGCGACCGGGCTGCCGCCTTCGCCGGAGACGTAATCCTGCGGCGTCACGTTGGCGCCCGTGAACGCGTATACCGCCACGCCGGTGCCCACCGTGCGATCGGCGCGGCAGGTGTCGGAGCGCACCAGATCGTCGTCCACCGTGCCCGAGATGCTGCCGGCGCGGTCGGGATGCACCACGCGGATCACCGGCGTCATCGAGTAATGCCCGTCCGCCGTCGTCGAGGGCCGCAGCGAGAAGCGCGGCTCGAAGACGATGGTGCGGGTGTCGCTCTCGTCCTGATCGAGTTCCACGTCCATGTCGGCGTAGGTGTAGTTGCTGGTGATGTCGATCGGATACACGCCGCCATCGCTGGTGTAGAGCGCCGAGCCGCTGTCGGCGAAACGCAGGCGGATGCCGGTGTAGCGGCCCTCGTCGAGCGGACCGGACTTGACCAGTTCCAGCGTATCGCCGCCGGTGTAGTCGAGCGCGTCGACGACGTCGTCGGCATCCGAGCCGAGCTCGAATTCGCTGGAACCCTCGTCGAGCACGTCGACGCCGTCGAGCGCCAGGCGGACTTCATCGGCGTCGCCGAATGTACTGCTGGCGAAGTTGACGTCGAGCGAGGCTTCGCAGCCGCTCAGGGCGAGACTGGTCAGCAGCAGCGCGACGAGCGCTCCGCCGCTGCGCGCCGAGATTCGTTTACTCGGCATGATCGTTGGCGTAGGCATGAAGGGTGATGGTGTCTTCCAGCGTCTCGTCGTCCACGTTGATGGCGGCGGTGATGTCGACGTTGGCGTTGATATTGGTGATCGTGACTTCACCGGCGGTGTCGTCGCTGGTGCCGATGGTGGCGACATTGGTATCGGAGCTGGTCCAGCCCACGTGCCGTGTCACCGGCATCTGCATGCCGTTGTCGAACGTGCCGATGACCGTCAGTTGCCCGGTATCGGGATAGGTCACCTGCGCATCGTCGGGCGACAGCTCGATGTTGAGCAGCGTGAGGTTCTGCACCTGCCAGGTCTTGGTGGTGACCGTGAGATCGAGCGGGTCGAGCGTCAGCTCCAGTGCGCCCGAACCGGTGCGATCTTCGGCGGTGACGGTGTAGGTGTCGTCGACGAGCGAGGCCGCGATGTAGTCGTCGTCGATCGAATCCACCGTCATTTGCGAGGTCACGTCCTGGCGAGGCGCGCTGGTATCGGCGAAGCCGGCCGTGACCTTGAACGACTCCGAGAAGTTGTAGGGCAGGATGGTGGCGTCGCCGCGCTCGTAGTCGATCTGCAGTGACGTCACCGGCGAAATGCGAAAGCTCTTGCTGACCTCGCGATCGCATTCGGGCAGGCGCGCCACGAGACGCAGCTGCTCGCCGTCGGTGGACGAATTCGCGTGCACGACACCGGTGGTGTTGTCGACGTAGGCCTTGGCCGTCGCCGGGTCGAAGCGCCACTGCGCCGAGGTGGTGATGTCCTGTGCGGGCTCGCCTTCGCTGAGCACGGTTTCGAGCGTGAAGCCCTGATCGAGCTCGGCGCCGATGTCGGTCAGATCGGAGACGATGTGCAGGTCGCTCATCTCGCTGGCGTCGACCGTGATCGAGGCGTGGAAGTCCAGATAGCTCGCCGAGATGGTGGCGATGCCCGGACGCAGCGCGATGAGCGTGCCGGCCGCATACACCGAGCCTTCGGGGCTCGGCGTCACGCCGTCGCTGACGAACACCACCGACGGATTCTCGGACGACCACTGCACGCGATCGTTGTAGGTGGCAATGTCCTGGCCACCCTTGCCCTCGAAGACGACGTAGGCATTGAGTGTCTGCGACGTGCATTCGGCCATGTCGACCGCCTCTTCCTCGCCGTTGAGGCCCAGATAGAGATCGACCGGCTGCACGCCTTCACCGACGGTTTCGGAGCAGCCCGTGACGAGGGCCGCCAAGGCCCCCGCCACGAACAGCATCGAAAGGGATTTCACGATCGTACTCATCAGCGCACTGCGCATCACGCATGAAAAGTGGGTGTCGGACAAAGTGATCAATCCGGGAAGAACAGCACGCGATGGTTGCTGCGGTCGGTCACGTAGAGCACGCCGTTGTAATACGACACGCCCGTGGGCGAGCTCAGCGTGCGCTCGGTGGGGTTGTCGTCGCTTTCGCCGTCCTGATCGTCGTCGTTGGGCGTGCGCGCGCTCCAGCTGTCCTGGCCGTAGATCGACAGCGCCGAAGGGCCGTTGGCGATCGGGAAGGAATCGAACTCCATCACGCGATTGTTTTCGGCGTCGGCGATGAAGATGCGCGTGCCGTCCGAGGTGATGCCATAGGGCGTGCGCAGCGAGCTCTGGCCCACGCCGGCGCTGGTGCGCGAGAAGTCGGTCTGGCCGATCACGTAGGTGGCATCGGCGCCGCTGACGCGCGGAACCGACGACCAGTACATGACGCGGTTGTTGCCGCTGTCGGAGACCAGCAGGCGCAGGCCGTCGGTCCACAGGCCGGCCGGGTTGGTCAGACCGTCTTCCTCGTCCCCGGCGGTGCTGGTGGCGAAGTCGACCTGGCCCAGTACCACGCTGGCTTCGGTGCCGGCGGTTTCGGGCACGGTGTTCCAGATCAGCACGCGGTTGTTGTACTGATCGACGACGAACAGCTTGTTGTTGGCGATGGTCGCCGACACCGGAAAGTTGAGCTGGCTGGCCGAAGTGCCCGGATCGTTGCCGGCGAAATCGGTCTGGCCGACGACGATGTCGGGTGCGACGTTGGACGTCGGCAGCGTGTTCCAGATCAGCACGCGATTGTTGCCGGCGTCGGCGACGACCAGGCGGCTGTCGGTGATCGACACGCTGGCCGGCAGCGCGAGCTTGGTGCTCGAGGTGCCCGAGGCATTGCTCGTGAAGCTGTCCTGGCCCAGCACGAAATCGGGGGCCACCGACTGCGAGGCCGGAATGCTGTTCCAGCCGAGCACACGATGGTTGGCGTAGTCGGCGACGTAGAACTGAGTGCCGTTGGTGGCGATGCCACCCAGCGGCTGGGCGAAGCCCAGCTGGTTCACCGAACTGCCACGATTGGACTGGAAGCTCTCGAAGTCCGCCTGACCCACCAGCGAGAACGCTTCGGGCATGTCGATGTCGTCATCGCTGCTGCCGCTGCCGCTGCAGGCGGACAGACCGAAGCCGAGGGCCAGGAACGGAAAGGCGAGAGCGACGCGACGCAGTCGCGGTGAGAAGAGGTGCATGGGAGGCTCTTGTGAACGGAGGAATGACGCGGTCGCATGAGGGTTCGATGCGTCGACCGCGAATGCTGCGAAGGCTAAAAGAGCAGCCCCTCAAAGAGCGTTGCGAGTATGCAACCCGGCGTAACGGTGTGCGCGCGAGATGCTTCCGCGCCGCATCGATGTAACGAAAGCCGCAGTCAGTCCCGCATGTGGAAACGTGGCGATACGTGAGGACAGACGGCGATGCGTAACAGTGATTGCGATCGCGCGCGCTGTCGGCGATGCGGCAGCACGCAAGATGTGGAGGCAAGAATGAGACGAGGCATCGCGGCCGGCATGGCGGCCTCGAGCGAGGAGCCGTGTGGCTCGAGGATGCTCAGCTCTGCGTGCGCGGCAGCAGCAGGCTGACTTCGAATCCGCCTTCGGGACGATTGCGCAGCAGCAGTTCGCCGCCCATCGATTCGACCAGGTCCTTGGTGATGGCCAGGCCCAGCCCGGTGCCGCCGCTGTCGCGGTTGCGGCTGCTTTCGACGCGGAAGAAGGGTTCGGTGACTCGGCTCAGCAGGGCTTCGGGAATGCCGGGACCGCGATCGCGCACGCGCAGCGTCAGCGCATCGTCGCCGTCGATCAGCGACAGCTGCGCGTTGCCGCCGTAGCGCACGGCATTTTCGAGCACGTTGGCGAGCGCGCGCTCGACCTGTCCCGGACGGCAGCGCAGCGTGCGCGCGCGGCCTTCGAGCGAGACGTCGGCGCCGGTGTCTTCGAGCCGCTCGACGACGATCGCGGCGAGCGCGTTGATGTCGACTTCCTGCATCGGCTCGCCGTTGTGCACGCCGCGCATGAAGGTCAGGGCTTCTTCGACGCGTTTCTGCAGGGTGCCGACGTCTTCGGCGATCGTCGCCTGCTGGGCTTCGGGCAGCAGCGCGACGCGCAGCTGCAGTCGCGTGATCGGCGTCTTGAGATCGTGCGACATCGCCAGCAGCGCATCGGCACGGCCATGCAGGAAGCGCACGAGGCGATCCTGCATGCGGTTGAACGCGGCGGCGGCGCGACGGATTTCGGGCGATCCGTTTTCGGCCAGAGGCTCGCTCTCGACGTTGCGGCCCAGGCGTTCGGCCGCGCGCGACAGCTTGGCCAGCGGCCGCATGAGCCACCACGAGGTGAGCCAGACGATCAGCGCGGTAAAGATGGAGATGGAGATCAGATGCGGCCACGGCGGCAGCCAGTGGCGCGAGTTGAAGGTGATGCGGCGACTGCTGTCGCGCTCGCCGCCGTCGTCGAGCCAGCGTTGTTCGGCGCCGCGCAGCGAGCGCGGGCCGGGCCCGCCGAGATCGTCGGGCGACGGAAACGAAAAACCCGGATCGGGCATGAAGCGCGGCGGCGGCATCGGTGGCCCGAAGTCCGCGCCCGAGCGCAGCACCGACACCGGCAGCGCGTCGCGCAGCAACACCACGGTGAAGGCCTGGCCCAGCACGATCACGGGCGTCATCAGCAAGGCCACGCGCAGCGACAGCGGCACGCGCTGGTAGAGCGCGCGCGGCAGGCGCAGCAGTGTGCGGATCAGCTGCACTGCCCGCGTGTCAGGCGCCTGCGCCGACACTGACTTCGGCGGTCAGCACGTAGCCGCGATTGCGCACGGTCTTGATCAGGCGCGGCTCGCGGCCGTCGTCGGCCAGGCGTGCGCGCAGTCGCGAGATGGCGATGTCGATGCGACGTTCGAAGGGATCGGCCGGGCGGCCCACCGTGGCTTCCATGATGCGGTCGCGGCTCAGCACCTGGTTGGCGTTCTGCAGCAGCAGTTCGAGCAGGCGAAACTCCAGGCTCGACAGCGGCACCACGGCACCTTCGGGGTTGCGCAGCTCGCGGCGCACGGCGTCGAAGTTCCAGCCGTCGAAGCGCCAGCCGCGCGAGCGCGACGGCGTGGTGCCGTTGGCGGCGGCGGCCGGCGCGCCCGAGGCGCGGCGCAGCACGGTGCGGATGCGGGCGACCAGCTCGCGCGGATCGAAGGGCTTGGGCACGTAGTCGTCGGCGCCGACTTCGAGGCCGACCACGCGGTCGATGGATTCGCCGCGCGCGGTGAGCATGATCACCGGCGTGCTGCTGCGCGAGCGCAGCTCGCGGCAGATGGTCAGGCCGTCGTCGCCGGGCAGCATGAGGTCGAGCACGATGAGGTCGGCCGGCGCCTGGGCCAGGGCCTGCGCGAGCTCGCGACCGTCGCCGACGAGGCGGGTGGAGAAGCCGTACTGGTCCAGAACCTGACCCAGCAGCTCGCGGATCTGCCGGTCGTCGTCGACGACGATGATGGAGGGGCGCACGTTGGTCATGCCTACAGGATAGACCGGGATCGGTCCGCGCCTTTGACCACGTTACTCACGGTCGGTTGCGGAAAAGTTCTGTTACATGGGCTTATCGGTCCGCAAATGAGAGGAAATCGCGTTGTCCCATTCCGCTGGCCATCAGGCCGGCGGCGACAGCGCGGTGCGCAGGGCATTGCGCAGGTTGCCGGCGCGGCGCAGGTCGGCGAACAGGCGCCGCCATTCGCCCAGGGCGATGCGCAGCGGATGGTGCTCGGGTTCGGGCCTGCCCAGGCCGTAGCGCAGCGCGCGGCCGTCCTCGGCCGCGGCGAAGGTGCCGAACAGCCGGTCCCAGACGATCAGCACGCCGCCGAAGTTGCGATCGAGCAGCTCGGGCTCGCAGGCGTGGTGCACGCGGTGATGGCTCGGCGTGTTGAACACCCACTCGAGCCAGCCCAGCCGGCCCACGGTCTCGGTATGCAGGAACAGCTGATAGAGCAGGTTCAGCGCGAACGCGGCCGTCACCGCCAGTGGCGGAGCGCCGAGCCAGACCAGCGGCAGCAGGAACAGCCAGGTGCCCGACAGCAGGTCGGTCCAGCCCAGGCGGTAGGCGGCCGACAGGTTGAAGCGCGTGGTCGAGTGATGCACCGAATGCGTCGCCCACAGCCAGCGCACCCGATGGTGGGCGCGGTGCAGGCCGTAGTAGAGCAGGTCGAAGGCCAGGAACAGCAGCAGAAAATCGCCGATGCCGCTCAAGGGCCAGTCGAACAGGCGATGCTCGTAGACCCAGCCGAACACCGGCAGCAGCGCCAGCGCGGTCAGCGGTCGCAGCACGGCGTTGCCGACGGCGATGGCGGTGGAGGCGGCGGATTCGCGCCAGTCGTAGCCTGGCCGGCCGAGGCGGCGCAGCCACAGCGCCTCGGCCAGCATCAGGGCCAGCAGCAGCGCCAGCACCAAGGGTCGGCGCTGCTCGGGGTCGGCCAGGGAGGGCAGCATGGCGGTGCTCCGGTCAGCGGGCCTTGCGTGCGGCCAGCATGTGATCGCGCATTTCGCTGCGACTCACGCTGCCGTTACCGTCGGTGTCGAGTGCGGCCAGCAGCGCCAGCCGTGAGTCGACGAATTCCGCCTGGCTGACCTGCCCGTCGTGGTTGCTGTCCATGCGGGCGAACTGCGCCTCGGCCGACAGCCGCGCCTCCTCGGCGCTGATGGCGTTGTCGCCGTTGGTGTCGGCCGCTCGCAGGGCGCCGAAGTCCTGGCCGCGGGCGGGCAGCGCCAGCAGCAGCGGGGCGGTGAGGATCAGCATCGCGAAGCGGCGGGGGAGCGAAGGGAGCAGGGACATGGCAGGTCTCCGGGCGGCCGGCGGTTTTGCCGGCAGCCTCAGACTGCGCCGCGCCTGTTGCCTGCCGATCACGCCCGGGTGTCGCCGCGTGCAAGACGTGTTACGCCGCATTACTGCATGTGACCCTGGCGCAAACGGTGTCCCGGCGGTGACGGGCTTGCCGTATAAATGGCGCTGGTTCTTCACTCTGCCCACGTCATGTCCGCTGCTCTCTCCATCCTCGTCGTCGAGGACGATCGCGAAATCGGCCCGCTGGTGCGCGACCTGCTCGCGCGCGAAGGCTATGCCGTGACCTGGGTCCGATCGGGCGAGGAAATGGATCAGGCGCTGGCGCGCGAAGCCGCCGGCCTGGTGGTGCTGGATCTCATGCTGCCTGGCGAGGACGGCCTGTCGATCTGCCGTCGCCTGCGCGCGGCCAGCAGCGTGCCCATCCTCATGCTGACGGCCAAGGGCGACGACCTGGACCGCATCATCGGCCTGGAGCTCGGCGCCGACGACTACATGCCCAAGCCCTTCAATCCTCGCGAGCTGCTGGCGCGCATCCGCGCCGTGCTGCGCCGCACCGCGCCGGCGCAGAGCGCGGGCGGCGCGGCTACGGCCGCGGCCGCGGCGCGCGAATGCCTGCGCTTCGGCGACTATCACTTCGACCTGTCGTCGCGCCAGCTCACGCGCGCCGACGGTAGCGAGGTGGAGATTTCGGCCGGCGACTACGACCTGCTCGCGGTGTTCGTGCGCCACCCGCAGCGCGTGCTCTCGCGCGACCAGCTCATGGACCTGACCAAGGGCCGCAGCTGGGAGGCCTTCGACCGCGCCATCGACGTCGCGCTGTCGCGCCTGCGCCGCAAGATCGAGCCCGATCCGGCGCATCCGACGCTGCTCAAGACCGTGCGCAACGGCGGTTATCTGCTGGCGGTTCCGGTCGATAAAGCCTAGGAGCGGTGGCGCGATGTTCAGCCTGACGCTGCGCGTCACCGCGATCATGGTCGGTGCGCTGCTGACCGTGGTGGTGGCGACGCTCACGGCCTTCTATCTGCAGAACCGCAACGGCATCGGCGGTCCGCGCTTTCCGCTGCCCGATCGCGTCGCCGCCATCGTCGAACTGCTGGAGCACGTGCCGGCGGAAGAGCGCGAGCGCGTGCTCACCGCCGTCAACACGCCGGAGATTCGCGTCGCGCTGCGGCCCGGGCCCATCATCGACGCCGACCAGCCGCAGGTATCGCTGCCCTGGCTGGCCTGGATCACGCAGCGCTATCTGGCCGCGCTGGGCGATCGCCATATCGTTGCCGGCATCGACGACCAGCTGCTGCCGCGCCATCGCCTGGCCGCGCTGTTCATGGACGACGAAGACCAGCGCCGCATGGAACCGCTGCGCATGCTGGTGGAACTCTCCGACGGACAGGTGCTGCTGGTGGAATCGCGCGACCAGCAGATCAGCGAACTGCTGACGCGGCCGTTCGCGCTCGCGGTGCTGTTCACCCTGCTGCTGATCGCCCTGGTCGGCGCCTGGGTGCTCAAGCGGCAGATCCGACCGCTGGAAGCACTGGCGCGCGAGGCCGAAAGCGTGGGCACGACGCTGGAAGGCGCGCGTGTGCGCGTCGAAGGCGCACCCGAAGTGCGGCGCCTGGTACTGGCCTTCGAGCGCATGCGCGAGCGCCTGCGCCTGCTGCTGGAAAGCCGCACGCGCATGCTCGGTGCCATCAGCCACGACCTTGGCACCTACATGACGCGGCTGAGGCTGCGCGTGGACTACATCGACGACCCCGGGCAGCGCGAACGTGCCGAGCGCGATCTCATCGACATGCAGCAGCTGCTGTCCGACGCCTTGATGCTGGCGCGGCTCGATCACGACGTCACCATCTCCGAGACCGTCGACCTGCGCGAGCTGGTGGAATCGCATCTGCGCGCCTGGGCCGAGGCCGGCAACGAGGTTGGCCTGAGCGTGAGCGGTGTCGTCAACGTG